>JAHEDF010000377.1 GCA_024641365.1 Planctomycetota bacterium
TGGCACTCATGCTATGTTGTGATGACCAACCAGCCTCACCGTCTAATACGGGAGCGTCAGGCGGACCAGTAACAATTTTCACCTGCGCCGTTGTTGGAATCGGACCGTTAACGCGTGGATCAGTGGCACCAAATAAAACAACTAATGGACAGCCAACTGCAGCGGCAGCATGCGCTGGACCGGTATCAACACTGATCATGCTGTGCGCCAATGATGACAGGCTTAACAATTGTCTGAGCGGTGTTTCTCCAGCAATGGAGGTAACACGTTGATCTGCGACCGCCAACACAATGGCATTTGTCATGTCGCGCTCGCTGGGCGCTCCGGTCAGCGCGACTTTTAGTGCGGGGTCATGTGCTAGAACATGACGAATAACGCTCACCCAATTTTCAACTGACCATGATTTGACATCGTTGGAACGTTTTCGCCAACTCATGGTTTTTTTATTACCGGCTTGCAGCAAAACAATTTTATCTACGGGGGTATCCGAGAAACGTTTTTTTACCCAGGTCAGGCAATCATTTTTATCAGCATCACTAATAATTAATTCTGTTTTTCGATTGTAGTTTATAGTCTCAAATCCAGCGATGCGGGCGTGATTATCAACTTGATGCTCATTGCTTTTAAATCCCGCAGTATGTCCAGCAGCAGTGATCGATAATCCAGCGCGTTTAATTAAAGCGACACTGCGCTCATCACCTGCCAATGTGTAAACGGGATGGTCTTTATAGGTTTTTAAAATACGCACCAATTCCCACTGATCAGGACTCATCCAATACGGCGCTTTGCGACTTTTTATGGTGTGCGCCGCGTCAACAAAGGGCAGGTGTTTAAATAATGTGGGTACCCAACCACCGAGTCCAACAACAATACATGGTGCGCCATGACGTTCACAAAGTGCGCGTAAAACAGGCGTGGTCATCACCATATCGCCTAATGCACCCCAGCGCACCACGACCGCCCCGCGTGGCGTGTTCATGAGTTATAATCCAAATGAAGAAGGAAAGAAAAAATAACCGCAGAGAGCGCAGAGGAAAATAAGAAGAGGGCATAAAAAACTATATTATTTGAGCGTCGAATATAATTATAAGCGCGCCACAACTGAGACAAAGATTCAAAAATTGGCAGCTGAAACAGCGTGCTGTAAACAGCCAACTTTTGACCCATAATGCGACAAATAATAATAGAATGGTTTTGCACAGAATAATTATACATATTTAATTACCTCTGCGCTCTCTGCGTCCTCTGCGGTTAAATGGCCTTCCTGTCTTCTTTTTTCGACTAGCCTTTTTTCTTGGCGAAGTCAGTCATAAACGTTGCCAATGCTTGCGCGCCAGCAAGCGGTAAAGCGTTATAGATTGACGCGCGAATACCGCCAACAGTGCGGTACCCTTTTAAGGCGACCATGCCTTGTTTAGCAGCTTCTTTAATAAACGTGTCGGTAATCTCGTCGCTTGGTAACGTATAGGTAATATTCATGCGACTGCGTTGTTCAGGTTTCGACACGGTACCTTTGTAAAATCCGTTGGAACTATCTATTGCACCGTAAATGGCAGCAGCTTTTGCTTCATTTACTTTTTCAATGGCCGCTAAACCACCTTGTTTTTCTAACCAGCGAAATGTTTCGAGTAAAATATAAATACCAAATGTTGGTGGCGTATTGAGCATGCTCTTACCACCAGCTTGTTTTTCGAAATTCCACAAAGCAGGAACCGATTTAGGAATACGTGGATATAAATCTTTACGCACTATCGCGACAACGACACCAGCAGGCCCAAGATTTTTTTGCGCGCCAGCATAAACCAAAGCCGCATCTTTAACCGGATGTGGACGCGACATAAATTCGCTGGATGCATCGACAATTAAATTGGGATGTTTTGGCCAGGCAGCTAAACGATGTCCATGCACCGTTTCATTTGAGCACACGTGTAAGTACGCGGCGTCTTTAGTTAATTTCCATGCTGTCTCTGGAGTATGGTGATCAAAATTACTGGCTTCGGTATCACCAACGACATTAACGGTAGCGCCACTCTCTTTTGCAGCTTTGGTTGCCTTTTTACTCCATTCACCACAGCTCAAATAATCAACGGTGCCGTTGGCAAAATTCATTGGGATGGTGGTGAACAATTGCGTGGCACCGCCTTGTAAAAAGAGGACGTCATGGGTGTCACCCAGATCCAAGAGTGATTTGACCCGGCTGATGGCTTCGTCCATGACGCCGTCGAATTCCTTACCACGATGACTACACTCTGCGATGCCAAAACCCTTGCCGTTGTAGTCGACCAATGCCTTGGCGGATGCTTCCAGTACTTCCAAAGGCAACATCGCCGGACCGGCGCTGAAGTTGAAGACGCGATTGGTTGGGGTAGTCATGGGGTGTGCCTCCGTGGGGTGGCAACCGTAGGGCTGAGACGGTCATCGCCAGCGAAGACGGGGGTCTATGCTTCGTTTGAGGGCCAAATCGGGGTCTATTTATTGCAATTTTGCATAGGTTGATGACTCTTACCTGCTGGAGACACATATGAAAAAGGCAAATGACCGCGCTGCTCAAGAAAATGCACACGCCAAAGTGCGGGAGGAAGTGATCAGCGAAGTCCGCCAACAATTGGCCATGGACCGCTTCAAAGAGGAGCGCCCACAACTGTGGTTGCAGAGTGAACGCATGGTCAAACTGGTCGAAGTGCAAGCCCAGATGGAGAATGATGAGTTTCCAGAAGGCAGTTGTTTTCTGCACGCCAGCACCGTCGCGTTTAATTCTTTTTGTGTAAAAAAAGTCATCGGCATCGATCTGGATACTTGCCAGGTGACAGTGGAAATTTACGGCGACGAACATTTAGAAGCGGGCGTTGTGGTCTTGCCGTTGGAATCAATTGAGTGGTTTGGTTTTCCGGCCAAGGCGGTTTCTACCGGCATTCATTTTGAGGGCTTCACCCATCACCTCAGTGATAAACCCGTTACGCCAGCAAAAGTCGTCAATAAAAAACAGCGGGCTAAAACAACAAAAGCCAAGAAAAAATAAAACCAATCGCCGCTTGTCCACTGCGCCAGTGTAAGCTGGCTTGGTGATAGAGCCGCGTGCAGACTTGTATCAGTCGTCCCATCCTCAAAGGTGGCCGACCCAATCACGAGAAAAGAAAAGGATCTCCTATGCCAGTTTATGCAGATAATGCGCAATCAATCGGACGTACACCGCTGGTTAAATTAAATCGCGTCGTTGGCGATGCAAAAGCCACCGTCTTGGCAAAAATTGAGGGACGCAATCCTGCCTATTCCGTAAAATGTCGCATCGGCGCAGCAATGATCTGGGATGCAGAAAAAAGCGGAAAATTAAAACCCGGCATGGAAATTATTGAGCCGACCAGTGGTAACACCGGCATTGCCTTAGCATTTGTTGCAGCCGCCCGTGGTTATGAATTAACACTGACCATGCCTGATTCCATGTCGATCGAACGTCGTCGTGTTATGGCGATGTTAGGCGCAAAATTAGTGCTGACGCCAGCCGCTGAAGGGGTCAAAGGCTGTATTGCCAAAGCCAATGAAATTCTAGCAACTGACCTAAGTCGCTATTTTATGCCTGGCCAATTTCATAACCCCGCTAATCCTGCAATTCATGAAGCCACCACCGGTCCTGAAATTTGGGACGACACCGAAGGTAATGTTGATGTTTTTGTCGCTGGCGTTGGTACAGGCGGAACTATTTCTGGGGTGTCGCGTTATTTGAAAAAGACCAAAGGCAAAGCAATTACCAGCGTTGCGGTGGAACCCACACTCAGCCCGATTATTACGCAAAAACTCGCGGGCCAAGAAATAAAACCAGCGCCTCATAAAATCCAAGGCATTGGTCCAAATTTCCTGCCTGATAATTTAGATTTATCGATAGTGGACCGTGTAGAAACGGTCAGCAATGAAGACGCTGTCGACATGGCAAAACGTTTAGCAAAAGAAGAAGGTATTTTATGCGGTATTAGCAGTGGAGCCGCAGCGTTGGCCGCGACGCGTATAGCGGCCTTGCCAGAATTTGCCGGGAAAACTATTGTCGTATTATTACCGGATGCAGGCGAGCGCTATTTATCCACTATATTATATGAAGGCATTTGAAACGTCCGGAGGTCCGGAAGTCCGGAGGTCCGGAAGTCTTGATATCGCGGAAAATTATCAAACAGTGGGAGTTTGTTTTGTAACGGCATAAAGGCTGTAGCCATTTGCGATTGACGAGCGAAGTGATGGCTTCAGCCTTTCTGCAGCGGCAAAGAAATTAACCGTATCACTTTAATCACCCATCCTCGTAAGACTTCCGGACCTCCGGACCTCCGGACCTCCGGACTTCCGGACTCAGATCAGGACTTCCGGACTTCCGGATTCATATATGCACGCACTTTATTTTCATGGCTTTGCCTCAGGTCCTAAAACGGCAAAAGGAACCGCGCTCGGTCAGCGATTAGCGTCGCGATTAGACTCATATGAAATCCCCGCTTTAGAAGGTGATGATTTTTTTAATCTCACTATGGATGTTATTTTAGCTACGGGTGAAGCAGCGGTGCGTGCTTTGCCGGATGATGATAAACCAGTATTAATTATTGGTTCAAGTTTAGG
>JAHEDF010000378.1 GCA_024641365.1 Planctomycetota bacterium
CATACCGATAGCAAGAGATGACCCAAGGCCAGAAATGGCATCACCATTAAAACGACCATTGCCAAAAATCATGGGAAAGGCGGCGGCAATAGTGACGAGACTAGTCAATACCACGGGAGTAAACCGTCGCCGCGCACCAGCCGCTAGGGCAAGCAACGGATAACGCACGGAATCACTATTAAGTCGGTGCATCGGAACGCTGCGACTTAACCGGTCGACTAAAACGACGCCATGATTAACTACCACGCCGATTAAGAGAAATAATCCGATATCCACCATACCATCTATTTGAATACCAATTAATTTTAATACCGCCAATACAGCAGTATATACTACATAGACAGTAAACATGAGCGTTAATGGCGCTAATATGGACTCGTACAATATACCCATTAATAAATAAATGATTATACCAGCTAATATTTTGGCGATAAAAAGCTGTTTTTCTTCCTGTTTGCCACGATGTTCCCAATAACTTAAATCAATTTGAGCACCTTGTGGCGGATCGGCACTGCGTAAATAATCATTAAGATGCTCACTAATATATTCTTTTTTATCTTTAAGTACATAAATCCAATATTCACGTTCGCTTAATCCATCACGACGACGTATTTCCCCTGGGGCAGCTGCCTGTCTATATGTAATTAAATTTTCTAAACGTTCTTGGTCACCATCGTTTTTATAGACGTCGGAAGCTTGAACGCTTTGCAGCGTGCGTAATTCTCGCTCAAGTGGTCCAACGGTGAGTGCTGAACCATCTGGCATGGTTAATAATTGTCGGGTGCCAGCATAACGAGTGACTTGTCCGGCTAGTTGATCAGCACGCCAGCCACGTTCTTCCGCATCACGGGTGAGTACCATTTCGGTTTCAGTGGCAGGAGGTGCGATAGTTGGTCCGGGATTGGTGACACCATCTGTTTTTTCAAATACAGGGCGTAATTTAAGCCATGTCTCATCAATGGTTTCTTCATTTGGCGCCAAAATCCGAAATGATAATTTTGTGCTGCCAGCACTGTTTACCTGTCGACTTGATGATCGATGCCCACTTTTTCGTTCCGCCTTTCTTTTTTCTTCTTCTTTCTTTTTAGCGGCACTTTCTTCTGGTGTTTGTGGAATTTTTACAGCAAGTGAGCGCGCACGATCAAAATGTTCATCTAATCCCATAACTAACAAAGGAGGCAGCAATTTAACAACTTCTTCTTGAATTTCATTTTCATGGCGTCGCTTCGGATCAATTGGATCTAAATATAAGTGCATGTCCCCACTGGTTAATTTCCAATCAAAAATGACTGATGTTATTGCGAGATCCTTTTTATGTGGTTCTATAATTCGATACCATTCGGCAAAGGCTTCCGCTAATTCTGTGGAGGTGGGATTACCGCGCATGTCGACATCCATTTTTAAGTAGCGATTATCTTCTTCCTCGGTCTTCGGAACTTCCTTCAGATAATGATTCCCCAAAAATACCGGTACAACCAAGGCAATGACCACGACAAAGCCCCACAGCGGCCGCATCATTAACCACCCTAAAACACGCCCGTAAAAACGCTCTAGTTTCATCAACCAGGATTTATCAAGTGAACTATGCGAATCGATTTTGTTGGCCTGAATAGGGTACATGCGTGGGAAAGCCATAGGCACTACTATTAACGCCACTGCCAAACTACCTAAAAGGCTCCAGATAATAGGTTCGCCTATTGCCATAATTTTTACCCGCACCCATGGATTCTCAACAACTAAGACAGGCATAAATAACGATATGGTTGTGAGTGTGCATACTACAATGGCCAGCGAAACGCTAGAAACGGCACGCCGAAGCGCTAATTTTCGTTCAATTGGATCAGCGCAGCGACGAACACGTAATAACGCTTCACCAACTACAATAGCGTTATCGACTACCATACCACAGGCCAATAAGAATCCCATCAATGTAAATAAATTGATGGTGTTATTATGACAAGCCATCATCAGCAATGCTAACGCTAGCGATAGGGGCAGCGATAAACACACTAAAATAGCCAGCCGTAATCGCCGCAAAAAAATCAGTAAAAAAACCACAGAAAAAATTGCGCCCCACATAGCGGCTTCAAATAGTTCCATAGCAGCGGCATCAATTTGTACGTGCGTTGCACTTTGTAATACCATGTGCACGCCGAGTTGAGCGCTGATTTCTTCGATGACCCGTGTCACTTCTTTTGATGAAATATAGCTGTTGGCTTCCGGTGACGGATAAACAACCATGGTACAGCCAGGTCGGCCATCGACTAAAACCCACCGTCCATAATTCGAAGGTAATTGCTCAATTAAAGCAATTTGCTTAACCTGATTTCCATTGGCGATTGGTACATCTGCGATTCCAGCTTGGGTTAAGTCTGGCGACTGTACGCGAATAATTTGTTCGCCACGCACGCCATCTTCAACGACGGGAACTTGATAAGAACGTGGTTGGGCAGAAGAAAAATGACGGGTAACTTTATTGAGATCTGTTTTGCTTGCCGTTACGCGATCGCGTGAAAATGCTAATAAGACCGAGCCCTCTCCTTCTAAATTATGGCTAACGACGGCAACGCCTGGAACGCGTAATAATGCCGGAACCATAATCCGTTCCATGAGGTCGCGAAATGTTGCCTCATCATATTTTCCAGGATTAAATGCCGCAGCTACCATGGGCGGATCTGATTCGGAAAAGGTGCCAATTTGTGGTCGCTTATTAACCGGAAGGCGGTGACTATTATTATCGAGCGCTTCACTGACTTGGGTGGTCAGGGTTGTGAGGCTGACACCGGCCGCTGGCGAAACATAAAGACGAGCACGTCCACTGCTTGAGCGAGACGAAACAGAGGAGACACCAGGCAAGGCGCGTAATATTTCTTCTGCCGGTCGCGTTAATTCATCTAAAACTTCGGCGCTCGATTCCGTGTCCATGTACAAATTGACATAGATTAATGAGGCAGTGAGTCCGTCTGGTTTTAAATTAATACGCATGGACGGAAGCGTCAGCGCGCCAAGCACCAATAAGGCAACTAATAGAGCGACGACACCAATAGGCCGATCATAAAGATGTCGTGGCTGTACGTCGCTCATGAAAAATGCGCAAAGTCCTTAAAAGCTACCGTTAACGAGATACGGAAGCATTCACATTTGGTTGTCACATGTCTTGCTGTTATCAGGGTTTGTTAAGAAATTGCTTATACGCTTTTCGGTACCATCGTGCCTGGTCATGCGCCAAGGATATGACGGTACTGCTGTAATGATGCGATTCGTGGGCTAATTGATGAGCAAGGTTTGCCACCGCTAACCCACATTGGCGCAGACCACGGACGTGATGGGTGGCAATAATTTGTCCCCATTGGCGTGCTAGACGAATAAAATCACCCGTATCAAGTTTTGATAAATCAATTGTTTTACGCGTATGGCAAAAGGTTGATAACGCTAATGAACCACTCGGGATTGGAATAGTTCGCTGAATCGGATCATCAAATACCGTCTGCTTTAATTGCGGATCACTATGCAAAACAGTAAAGGGATTAGTTCCAATAGTGCCAGACAAGCGACTTGGACGCGTTTCAACTAATTGGCCGAGACGTAGATGCGTCTGAGTCGAGCGATCAACTTCTGATATTAACACCAGCCAGCGTTTTTGTCCAAGACTGCTGCAGTCGTCAGTAAATGTACAGCCTGCAATGTCTATGGCGGTCATGTGTTTCGGTAACATATCTGAAATACGCGGTAATAATTGCGTACGAGCCGTTGTATCCGACACAATATGTGATTTGAGTCTGAGATGTTTTCCACGAACTGACTGTGTGTAAAATGCACGTATCACCGTTGATTCAGCGTCTGCTTCAATTATTTTTTTAAGCGCTTCAGGTAATCCGAGATAATCCATGCGTTCTACTTGATCGTCGTCGCGAGCGATGGCCGACATGACCCGTTCATAATCGCTCAACACGGACTGTCCTATTTTAAGAAATTTTTCCTCGGATAATTGTGGGAGCGTTAATAGCACGCTGCTAAGTAGCCGAATAAAATCCCAGTGCCAAGGCGCCGGATGTGCATCGTGTTCCGAAATAATTCCAAAGGTAATAGGAACATCGCCATCACGATGACGTTTGCCAATTGCCAGCGTGCGAAAATGATCGTGATGCGTTTCTCCCAGTGCATAGACCCAAGCGACGTCAGGTAAGGCATGTGCAGACATCCACGCCGCGTGTAATCCCAGGGTTTGATAATGAAAGTTGCTTGGGCTTTTTAATAAGTTCGCCCGCACCTGAACAGCGACGGCTGGCTGATGCTGGGTGAGTGAATCCACCCAGGGCAGCAACAAACCTTCCACTAAAGCACGGTTCATCTTCATAAAGATTACGTTGCCGTAAGTTCTGATGATTACCAGTCTTCCATCGCGTTCAGGGGGGGCGTTAGGGGGAGGTTAAGGGTGAGGAGCTACCCCGTAGACGCCCTTGACCGCAGCCTGCCGCCTCGCATAGAACTTACCCCTTCAGCGTTTGAATACAGTGTAAGGAATCATTATGGGGCGCTCCCTCGTTATCGTAGAATCGCCTGCTAAGGCT
>JAHEDF010000024.1 GCA_024641365.1 Planctomycetota bacterium
TCGTACACCCGCAGAATTGCCATGGAAAGAATTGGGCGTCGATGTTGTTATTGAATCGACTGGTTTATTTACCGAAGCAGAAAAAGCCAAAGGTCATATTACTGCCGGCGCTAAAAAAGTAATTATCTCAGCGCCAGCTAAAGGTGAAGACATTACCATCGTAATGGGTGTCAATAATGATAAGTACGATGCAAAATCACATCACATTGTATCGAATGCATCATGCACAACCAACTGTTTGGCACCACTTGTTCATGCTGTCATTAAAGAAGGTTTTGGATTAACCGAAGGCATTATGACGACCGTGCACAGTTACACGGCAACGCAAAAAACCGTTGATGGTCCTTCGCGTAAAGATTGGAAAGGTGGCCGCAGTGCTGCCACTAATATTATTCCATCCAGTACAGGTGCCGCCAAAGCAGTGGCATTAGTTTTACCAACAGTCAAAGGTAAATTAACTGGTATGGCATTCCGCGTGCCAACACCAACGGTGTCGGTCGTTGACCTGACCTTTAAAACAGAAAAGGCAACCTCATTAGCAGAAATTAAATCGGCAATCAAAAAGGCGAGCGAAACCTACCTCAAAGATATTTTAGCGTACACCGATGAAGAAGTTGTTTCGAGTGACTTTATTCATGATCAACGTTCGTCGATCTTTGATGCCGGTTCATCCATTGAATTAAATTCCAACTTTTTCAAATTGATCAGTTGGTACGATAACGAATGGGGTTACAGCAACCGTGTGGTTGATTTACTCAGCTACATGGTCTCAAAAGGTCTGTAACAAATCCCAACTCAGGGCCCTAGCAGGCTGCGGAAAAACACCAACCTGCTAGGTTTTAATAAATTGCGGGGCGACGTGCAGTCGCAATTTTCCCGCAATTTATTGAAACAGACGCTTAACCGAAGGGGGCCAGACGGCCCCTTCAACCCCAGCAGGCTACTTTTTCAGCAACCTGCTAGCGTGAAAAATGCAGCAACCCTCCGGTGTAACCGGGGGGTTGTTTTTTGTAGAGATTTGACGTGAAATCGCGTTCATAGCTGCCTGGAAGTCAAACATGGATTCTCGCACCGTCAGTGCTAGTTTTACCAGCGGCTAGGAGATTCAGCTTCATGAGAATGATTTTGTCAGACACCCGTCAGTCAGCGGCAATCCGCTTGGCAGATACATTAGCGGCAGCTATTGCAGCAAATCCGCATATTAAATTGGGTTTATCTGCTGGTCGTACAAGCACATTAGCTTACACGGTATTAGTACGTCGTTTTCATGAACGTGGCGGATTTAATTTTCGTAATGTCACCGCATTTGGTACCGATGAATATGTCGGCCTCAGCCCGTTCGATCATCGCAGCACGCGCTACATGATGAATTATCATTTATTTAATCAGGTTGATATTCCCGGATCGCAAACTTTTGTGCCGCGTGGCGATGCCAACGATTTAGATGCCGAATGTAAGGCGTGGGATATGTTAATTGCCGCACGTGGTGGATTAGATGTTGTTGTGTTAGGGCTCGGGCATAATGGACATGTTGGATTAAATGAGCCAGGCTCTTCAGCAAAAAGTCGTATGCGAGTCATAACTTTAACGTCGTCTTCTTTAGCCGCACTTAGTGATGGTAGCCGCTTTGAAAATTTAGAATCCACCCCGCACACAGCAATTACCATGGGTATGGCGACTATATTAGAAGCGCGTGAAGTTTTATTAATTGCAACTGGCGTTGGTAAAGCAGACGCATTACATAAAATGGTCGAAGGCCGTAGTGGTCCAAGTGTGCCAGCAAGTTTATTATTAAGTCATCCCAAGCTCACCGTTTTCGCTGATAAAGATGCCGCATCGCGTTTAGATGACGCATCATTAGCGAAAGCAGAGCGATAAAACGCATGTCATCTGTGAATTAGGATTTTATGCGCAAAGCTACCGAAACTACGGCTCCAGCAGAAGCTGCCCAACAACTGGCCAGCGCACAACAATCTCTAAAAACATTGCTGAGTTTAGCGGAAACGATTGGTAAGGAGAGTGAATTAATTGATGCCGGGCGATTAGTTGCAAAGCGTCGCGATAATGTTTTAGGTTTATTACTACGTGATTTAACGCGTGAAGAAATTGCTGTTATGGAAGATCGTGGCTGCCGTGCAGATGATTGGTCTAAAATTCAAGTCGCCCAAGATTTCAATGCCTTTCGCGTGCGTCGTGTCCATTTGCGAGGCGCTTGTGTAATAGGTCGTTTTAGTGGCGATGTTGAAGTGCAAGATGGCATTAAATTAGCCACTGGCATTTACGATTGCACGTTAATTGACTGTCAAATTGGCAATGATTGCCTTTTGGAAAATGTGCGCTTTGCGGCAAATATTATTATTGACCGTGAAGCTGTTTTATTTGATGTCGGATCTATTACGTGCTCGGGTGCTGCCAGTTTTGGAATTGGACAAGCAATTCCATTGGCAGTGGAAACCGGCGGCCGCGATTTACCCTTATGGGCAGAAGTAACCATTGATGAAGCAGCCATGGTCGCTCGTGAGCGAAACGATAAAAATGGTCAAGACGCTTTACGTGCAGCGGTTGAACAATACGCGGCCATTGCCACAAGTCCGGTTGGCTGGGTACGACGTCGCTCACGCATTCGCCATGTCGAACGCATTCGTGACGCTTACATTGGTGTACACGCAATTATTGATCACGCCTTAGAAATAAGAAATGTAACAGTGCTATCATCAGCCGAAGAAATTGCCGAAATTAGTGGTGGCGCAGCGGTCAGTGATTCTGTTTTACAGTGGGGCGTCAAAGTCACAGGAAATGGCATCGTTAGAAAATCAGCCTTATTAGAGCATAGCGCTGTGGATGAACATGCATCCGTGCACGGCAGTATGATTGGGCCCAACACAACCATCGCTAAAGGGGAAGTAACAGCCAGCTTAGTTGGTCCATTTGTTGGCTTTCATCATCAAAGCTTATTAATTGCGGCATACTGGCCGGAAGGAAAAGGTAATATTGCTTACGGTGCGATGGTTGGCTCCAACCATAATGGCCGTGCTCCTGACCAAGAAGTGTGGGCTGGGGAAGGTAATTTCTTTGGGCTTGGTTGCGCTATTCGTTTTCCTTCTGATTTTAGCCAGTCGCCGTATTCCGTGTTTAGCATGGGCGTATCGACCTTACCACAGCGCGTTCGCTTTCCATTTAGTTTAATAACCGTGCCAGCGGAACCACTGGGTGATGAAAATGGTTTAGTACCACGGGCATTTAATGAATTAATTCCATCATGGGGCTTATTTGCAAATGCCTATGGGTTGACGCGCAGCGAATTAAAATTTGCTCAACGCGATAAAGCGCGTCGTCATTTGATCGACTATAAAGTATTGCGTCCGCATATAATGCGGCAAGTTCGTGATGCACGTGACCGTTTATTAGCGGTGAGCGAAACAAAATCAGTTTATCTAGAAACGGATATTGACGGAATTGGTAAAAACTTTTTACGTGAAGAAATACGGCTTAAAGCAATTGAAGTTTACGGCCGTGCGCTCAAACGTTATTGCTTACGAGTTATGTTGGCAGAACAGGAAGGGAATTTACAAATTCCTGGCTCTGGAGAATTGGCTCATGAAATTGCTCGTCAGCTGCTGCCTGGTATTGGTTTTAATCAACGCATGAAATTGTTGCTCGACATGGAACGGCAAAATGCAGAACTCGTGCAATCGAGTAAGGCGCGTGATGATGAGCGAGGCAATCGCATCATTCCGGGGTATTTAGACGCGCATACCTTGGCAGACGAAGATCCGGTTGTTGCCAGTGCTTGGGCTCGAGTTCGTAAAACAGAAGAGCGGATAACGAAGTTAGGCGTGGCGGTTAGTTAGCAGCGCGCTGCGTGCAGCGAATTGAGATAATCAAAATTTGGGTACTCACAAAGCGGGCTAATTGCGGCCCACGCGATTTAACTCACTTTAGCCCAAAAAACGTAAAAACTCGTAGCCCGTATCTTGCAGCTACACATGCCGCTTTTGACAACCTCAATTGGCTAGCCATTCTGTGCCCCTCGCGAGGACCCCATGGCTGCCGCCCGTGTTGCATCTCTACCGGATTCGTCCGGACGCTTTGGTCGCTATGGCGGTCGATATGTCCCTGAAACCCTGATTCCAGCGCTCGATGAAATCATTGCTGCGTACGCTGGTGCCAAGAAGGACCGCGCATTCCAAAAGCGCTTCCGCGAATTATTGAAAGACTACGTGGGGCGGCCAACGCCACTCACCTTTGCGGCACGTTTATCCGCGACACATAAACGCCGTATTTATTTAAAGCGTGAAGATTTAAATCATACCGGCGCGCATAAGATTAATAATGCCATTGGTCAAGGGCTCTTGGCGCTCAAATTAAAAAAACAGCGCATCATTGCCGAAACGGGTGCTGGACAACATGGCGTCGCGACAGCAACGGCATGTGCACTATTAGGTCTTAAGTGTCATATTTATATGGGCACTGAAGATATGCGTCGTCAACAACCCAATGTATTTCGCATGCGTTTGCTTGGAGCGGAAGTTATCGGTGTCGATTCAGGAACGCGTACTTTAAAAGATGCAGTTAATGAAGCGCTTCGTGATTGGGTGACCAATGTTAAAAGCACGCATTATATTTTAGGAAGTGCTTTAGGTCCGCACCCATTTCCAATGATGGTGCGTGATTTTCAAAGTGTCATTGGTCGGGAAGCACGGACACAAATATTAAAAGCCGAAGGTCGTTTACCTCAGGCCTTGTTAGCTTGCGTTGGCGGCGGCTCGAATGCGATAGGTTTATTTCACCCATTTATTAAAGATCGCAAAGTTGCTTTTTATGGCGCTGAAGCAGGTGGTCGTGGAACAGCATTGGGTGAACACGCAGCACGATTCGAAGGGGGATCGTTTGGTGTTTTCCAAGGCATGGCCAGTTATGTTTTGCAAAATAAAGACGGACAAGTTATGGGTACGCATTCGGTGAGTGCAGGCTTAGATTATGCATCGATTGGACCGGAACATGCTTGGTTACGTGACACAAAACGCGCTACTTATTTGCGTTGTAGTGATAGCGAAGCGTTAGCAGGTTTGCATGTTCTCGCTGAAAACGAAGGCATTATTCCCGCCCTCGAATCTGCGCATGCGATTGGTGTGTTACCTAAAATTGCAAAGAAAATTAGTACAGGTGGAATAATTATCGTGAATGTCAGTGGACGCGGTGACAAAGACGTGGCTGAAGTCGCACGTTACGAAGGAGTCACCTTATGACGCCACTAAAAAAAATAAATAAAACAAAATTGCGTTCTAATAAAAAAACTTTAACCGCAAAAAAACAATCTCATGTCGCTGATGAGAATAATCGTATAGCACGTTGTTTTTCCGCATTGCGTGCGGCCGATAAAAAGGCATTTATTGCTTATTTATGCGCTGGCGATCCACATTTGGATACCACAGTTGATATTGTTGTGGCGATGGCTGAGCAAGGCGTCGATATAATTGAATTGGGTATTCCTTATAGTGACCCCATGGCTGATGGACCAGCTAATCAAGCCGCATGTGAACGTGCACTTGCGAGCGGTACTACAGTGAGCGGTGTGCTTAATGCCGTGCGACGTATTCGTGAAAAAACGAATGTCCCATTATTATTTTTTACTTATATCAGCCCTGTCATGGCGTATGGCTTGGAAAAATTTGCACATGATGCAGTCGCAGCAGGTGTCGACGGATTATTACCACTTGATCTTCCGCCAGAGGAAGGCCGTGAATTTTTATCCATCATGCGTAACGCTGGGTTGGCGACCGTGTGTTTATCTGCTCCAACAACGCCGCCAGCACGTCGTACCATGTTGATGAAAGAAAGTCGTGGCTTTTTGTATTACGTTTGTCGCCTAGGTGTAACAGGCGAGCGGGCTACTTTGCCATCCGACTTAGGCAAACAGGTCGCAGCCTTAAAGCGCGTTAACAAGAGTCCGGTTTGTATTGGATTTGGTATTTCCACGCCAGAACACGCAAAATTGGCTGCGCAACATGGTGATGGTGTCATTGTGGGGAGCCATTTAGTCCGTCTTATCGAAAAACACGCTAATGATAAAAATGTAGCTGAAATAGTTGCAAAACGAGCCGGTGTCTTGGCTGCTGCTGTGCATGGGCATAAGGTCTAAACATGGCCGCGTATAAACCGCCTTTGGAAGACTTGCCGATGAGCCTTGGGGATCATCTGCATGAGTTACGTCGGCGGTTAATTATACCGTTAATTTCAATAGGCATTTTGTTTTTAGCAGCATTTGCCATAGAGAAACAATTGAAATTATTGGTCGCGCAGCCCATGAGCTGGGCCATTGATATTTTCCCTGAAATGTCTGAACAAGTTGGATTAAAAAAGCCTGTTAAATTTGGTGCGCTCGATGTGCTGGAAAGCGCACTGGTGTCCATGTCGGTTAGTTTTTACGCGGCCATTTTTGTAGCGTTTCCTATTTTAGTATATCAATTATGGATGTTTGTCGGTGTGGGATTGTTGCCGAAAGAACGGCGACTGGCCTTTTTGTTTATTCCCGCTGGCATCATGTTTTTTTATGCAGGCACGATAATCGGATATTTCTATGGTCTGCCCTATTATTATGCGTGGATGATTAAATGGACCGCGAATGATCCCACTGCCGTATTTATGTTAACGTTAAAAACCTATCACAAAAACTTTGTGTTAATGACAATTATTTTTGGAGTAATTGCAGACATACCATGGCTCGTCATGGTTTTAGTACGTGTTGGCTTAGTAACGGTCGATCAATTAGCAAAACACCGTAAAGTAGCTATTATGGTAAACACCGTTATCGCTGCATTTATTACGCCGCCAGATGGCATTAGCATGCTCATAATGATGTTGCCGTTGTTTCTCTTATTTGAATTAGGATTAATTTTTAGCAGAGTGATGATGTGGCACCATGGCCGCATGGAGTCGAAGGAACAACAAGCCGCAGCGGAAGCCGCAGCAGCCGCAGAAAAATCAGCCCGTGATTTAGCACCACAACCACAAGATGCACCTGGAACTGAAACGACTGATCTAGCACCAGCAACCAATACAACTACTGACACGAGCGATGGCCCTGTATCGCGTGATCACCTAACAGAAAATAGCAGCGGCGAAAATGTCCAGGATGATCACAATAATAATCAGCATGATCACGATCAATTACCAGCGCATAGCGATGCGCCAGAACGCGATGCTTATGATCACAGTGATGTCGACGCCGATGCGCATCGTGATGAATATCATCATGAGCCAGAAAAAATTGAACCGCCAAAGCCACGCGGCATGGATGAAGCGGGCATGTTTGCAGAAGAGGATTATAAAAAACAATTAGGCGATCACGATATCAATGATCCACATGGGGATGACCCACGTGACTGATCGCGCCCATGTTGTGGTAATTAAGATTGGTTCAAATTCATTGGTGGATGCAAAAGGCCGTTTGGATTTGAATTTCTTAGATGCGATTGCTAAACAATTAGCAACTATTGCGACAAATGGTTTTCAGCCAGTTTTGGTTTCCAGTGGTGCCGTTGCCAGTGGCATGGGAATTTTAAATCTCCCAACACGTCCGCCTGGGTTACCAGATCGTCAGGCATTAGCGGCAATTGGACAAGCAACGCTTGCCCATCGCTGGGAAGTAGCTCTTGCCGCCCATGGTTTAGTTGCCGCCCAATTATTATTAACCTACACAGATTTTACTATTCGTGAACGGTATTTGAATTTAACCGCAACATTTCGCTCTATTTTTTCTTATAAAGTAGTTCCCGTTATTAACGAAAATGACCCAGTGGCTGTTCAGGAATTAACGGTTGGGGATAATGATCGCTTATCAGCTTTAGTTGCGAGCCAATTGGGCGCAGAACATTTATTATTATTAACGGATATAGATGGCGTATATGACTCGGACCCACGTTTATCAAAAAAAGCAAAACGTTTGGATGAATTGGTCAAGGTATCGCAAAAAGAATTAAATAATGCGGGTGAAGCAGGTGGGCTTGGTCGCGGAGGTATGCGTTCAAAATTAGAGGCCGCACGATTGGCAGCTGGCGCTGGTGTAACAACGACTATTGCGTTAGCTCGTGAAACACGAGTCATTGAGCGCATTGTTGCCAGCGAAGCAGTGGGCACGCGTATTCATGCTAAAAAAGGAGCACGTGCAGATGGACGCCGTCGCTGGCTTGCAGTTGCGCGACGAGTACGCGGACAAATTTATATTGATGCAGGCGCTGTAAAAGCGATTACGAAACAAAATCGTAGTTTATTACCAGCAGGCATTACTCATATTTCTGGTCGTTTTGATCGCGGTGACACCATTAGTATTTTTGGCCCCGATGACGAAGAAATTGCGCGTGGTTTAGTTGGTTTATCATCAACTGAACTGGAAAAAATCTGTGGAAAAAAATTAAACGCTGCGGCACAAATTTTAGGTTACGCCTTGCCTAAAACGGCAGTGCATCGCGATAATATGTTAGTGCTACACCATCATTAGCGCAAATTTTAAGGTGTGAAATCAAAAAAACTTAAAAAGTCAATGTCCGGCCACTCAAGCCACGATAAATCAATATCAAACCAAGAGCCATCGGCACCATTAGTTAAAGCATTTCCCATTTCAGTTTTCATTGCAGCCTGGTCACAGACCTCGCCAATAGACTGATGATAATCAGAAAATTCACGCGGATGCGAAAATACCGCGTGTCCCCAGCAATATAAATCAATGGGATAATTGAGTGATTTCATTGAGGATTTTGTTTCATCAATTGAATAAAATGGTTTTTTCCCATACGTATGATGCAATGCTTTGCCCAGCGTGGCGACAAATTCTCTTTTGTTTTGTGGAGGGGTTTTGCAGGTGGTCATGAATGTAGCCTCCTAAAACGAAACCTGCTTACTTGTAAAGCTAATTAAATACCAAAAAGATGAGCCAAATTAGGCCGAATTTTGATCTGCGAAGTTTGGAATTGGTGTTTCTAGCATCATGCCAATCACGCGTAATAGTTCCGCTTCTTGTGGTTGTACAACGCCATCGGCTGCAATGGCATGAGCGCAGGCATTTAAAATGCGCCGCTTAAGCCCAGGACTCGCTTGTTGCAGTTTTTCAAATGCCGCATCCAAATCTTTTGGCCCGCAGGCATTCATAGGAAGCATCGTCATTGGTGTGCCGCGTTCGATTAAACAGGCAGCACCAGCAGCAAATGCTTTCTGTTGAATATTTAAATCTTTATGACCGAAATACGATAAGGCAGATAATAAAATCGATAAAGAAGGCAACAACGGTTTCATTGCGTAAATGCCAGCATTATTGCGTGGCGGTATTAAATGCGCCCGTACTAATCGTGTTAAACAATATTCAGAAGGATCTAGCACGCCATCTGCTTTTGCTATTTGATCTAATAAATCTAAAAATGGTTTTTTCTGACTGTCTGATAATTGCGATAGCGCAGGAAAGCTAATATCTAACAACGGTAATCGCGCTTCACTGCCTAATTGTGCAATTGGGCCATGTAAGCGTCGTACTTCTCGTGCTAATGCCCGATCGCTGGCTCGTTCCAATAGGTCATATAAGGGAACTGCCTTTGCTTGATTGGTTCCCAATAATAATGAAACAATAACGGCGCGGACGCTAAATGGATCATGTGCTGCGCTAGATATGGAATCTGGAATAGACGCCAATAATGCGGCGCCAAATGCGACTTGTGCCGGTGTAACGGTACCAACTTGGGCTATTACGGCTGCGGCCGCTAAACCACCGAGTGCAGCGTGAGGTTGGCGACGTGACTTGGGGATTTCTTTGATAGGTTCATCAGCATCTTGTTTTATTTCCGGGTAAGTGCCGTCCCATGACGGGTCAATTGCACGAATGCGATCTTCTAAAGGTGGATGTGTTGCGAAACCGCCGAACCATGGCATGGCAACAGCATTACCAAAAAATAAATGACTCGCTTCTGCCGTGTTTCGACTTTGAACAAAAGAACGTTTCGATCTCGAGCCTAATTTTTTTAATGCAGAGGCCATGCTGCCTGGATTACGAGTAAATTGCACAGCAGAAGCATCAGCCAAAAATTCACGTTGGCGACTTATGGCGGCCTTTATGAGTTGCCCAAATACATGACCAATAGAACCAATAATAAAGAGGGCCAAGCCGACAACAAAAATAGGAATAGCGCCGCCTTTATTATCACGTGAAGAGCGAGAATGACCACTATAAAAAGCCATACGTAAAATGAGCTGACCTGTGAGCGCTATTACTAAAATGCCATGCAGTAAACCGATTAACCGAATATTTATACGCATATCACCATTTAATATGTGGCTGAATTCATGGCCGATAACGGCCTGCAATTCATCGCGATTAAATCGCTTTAATGCGCCCGCGGTGACTGCTACGACAGCGTCATGTTGACCAAGTCCAGCAGCAAAAGCATTAACGCCTTCTTCGCGGTCTAAAACATAGACTTGCGGCATGGCTACGCCGGACGCTAACGACATTTCTTCAACAACATTTACAAATTGTCGTTCCTTTGCATCGCTATCTGGGCGTGCAGGCCGTCCACCCAATGACATGGCTACGGTTGGACCGCCGCCACGTAATTGCATGGTTTTAAATAAACTACCAAAGCCAATTATCGCGAGGGTAATGACAGTTACAATTATTTGTGCGGTAATATGCAGTTCGGTTATAGAATGAGATGAGACTGAGGGGCCAGTCGCTTCTACATTCGCAGCATCATGCAGGCGTTGTCCATCAATATAATACGAAACGCCAATGTAGGTAATAATATTGACAGCGACGACCGTGGCAATGACAGCGGCGGTAAACAATAACGCGAGGCGGCGCGTTAGTGACCGGGCGTGATCTTGTCGTGAAAAGAAATCCATGGTCGTCTACTGCCAGATTTTAATTAAAATGAAACTTTCGGAGCAACTTTTTCTGCTGGGTTATCAATTTCGAATGGAATTGCTGGTCCAAAGTTAAACATGCCTGCAAAAATATTATTGGGAAATACTTCACGAGCCGTGTTGTAGACCATAACGCCATCGTTGTACGCTTGGCGGGCAAACGCGACTTTATTTTCAGTAGTCGTCAATTCTTCACTTAATTGTGTCATGGTGGTATTAGCCTTCAGATCTGGATAGGCTTCTGACAGGGCAAAGAATTTTCCTAAAGCGCCAGTTAAAGCACCTTCGGCAGCTAAAAACGAGCGCATCGATGACGCATCACCGGGATCAGCAGATGCACGTGATTGCGCACTCGCGGCGGTTTGGCGAGCGGAAATAACCGCTTCCAGGGTTTCTCGTTCATGCTTCAAATACCCTTTAGCGACTTCGATTAAATTCGGGATCAAATCGTAGCGCCGTTTTAATTGCACATCAATTTGACTAAACGCATTTTTGAAGCGATTACGTAAGGTGACTAAATTGTTGTAGATACTAACGACCCACATAAACAAAATGAGGCCGATAACAGCTATGGCCACTAGGGCTCCGATTAAAATTGGATCCATGATTTATCCTCCGCTATCAGGCATACACAATTCATTTGTCCGACACAAGCAAATTTGGTGTTTTCCCGTGTGATTATTAAAGAAAAGCAACTGTATCACTATTGCGCTGTGAGTTTCGTCACGCAGGTCGGTAGTTTCCCTGCTCTTTCCATTTGTCACACTCCCGACCATGTCAGCGGCAGCGGCTAAATTACAACCACTACGGGCATTGGCAGCGCAAGCCATGGTGGCCGATGCACAATGGGCCTTTAAACAGATCGCACGGGCCGAACAACGTTTGAACCGTGGTCAAGCTGCGGATCGATTAATTATAGATATACACGCACGTTTATCGGCCAGTGTAAAATTAGTTAATAATAGACAATCATCATCGCTGACTATTTCCTATCCGGATAATTTACCTGTCGCACAACGTCGCGACGATATTTTAACCGTTTTAAAATCGCACCGTGTCATGGTTTTAACCGGTGAAACCGGGTCGGGTAAAACAACACAATTACCGAAATTATTATGGGAAGCAGGTTATGGTCGGCGTGGGATGATTGCGATGACACAGCCTCGACGTGTTGCTGCTATTGCAATGGCGACTCGCATACGAGAAGAAATGTGCGCATCTACAAACGTCATAAATCATAGCGTTCGCTTTGATGACCGCGCAACATCCGAGACTATTTTGCGAGTAATGACCGATGGTTTATTGTTAGCCGAAGCCGTCAATGATCCTGACTTTGAAAAATATGATGCGATTATAATTGACGAGGCGCATGAGCGTAGTCTCAATATTGATTTATTATTAGGCTTACTGCAGATGGTAAGGAAAAGGCGCTTAGATCTCGCCATTATTATTTCGTCAGCAAGTATCGCAGCCGAGCGTTTTGCTGAATATTATACACAGTCACCGGCCGAATCGGTGCCAATTATTGCCGTAGCTGGCCGTACGTTCCCGGTAGATATTCACCATCAACCGCCAGGTGATGATGATATTGGATATTTAGCAGCTGCTATTTCCTCAATCAAAAATATTCATCATACGAATGAGTCAGGCGACATACTATGTTTTCTACCGACGGAACGAGATATATTAGAAGCGCGACGTCGCTTGCATGATATTGCAGGTCTGATTCCTGTCCCTCTATTCAGCCGATTAACACCACACGAACAACAACGCGTTTTTGCATCGTTGCCGGGACGAAAAGTCGTGTTGGCCACAAATATAGCAGAGACATCGCTTACTATTCCTGGGATTCGTTATGTCGTTGATACCGGATTGGCGCGATTAAAACGATATCAAGCAAGTAGTCGTACAGAGCGTTTGCCGATTGAAGCTGTTTCTCAGGCCTCGTGTTTACAGCGTGCTGGTCGGGCAGGTCGTATTGAAGCGGGGATGTGTATTCGCTTATTTAGCGCTGAAGCATTTACCTTACGAGATGAATTTACGTCGCCTGAGATTTTGCGTTCAAATTTAGCCGGTGTATTATTATCTTGTTTATCATTGGGTCTTGGCGATCCGGCACATTTTCCATGGCTTGATGCGCCATCACCGCATGCATGGCAGCAAGCACGTTTATTATTAGACGAATTGGGCGCTTTTGCTTCATCAGCGCAAACGACATCAGCGGAAAAAGCTGCTACACACAGTGAAGTGCAGTTATCACTTAGAGGCCGCCAACTAGCGGCAATTCCAGCTGATCCACAAGTAGCGCGCATTTTGTTATCCGGTATAACTGAAAAAGTGCCACATGAAGCATGTACCATCGCAGCATTTTTATCGGTCCAAGACCCACGCGTACGGCCTGTGGGACAAGAGGCAAAAGCTGACGCTGCGCATAAAATATTTATTCACGAGGCAGGAGATTTGGCTTCCATATTAAAATTATGGACAGCCTATCAAAATGCTCCCTCAAACAGCGCACGTTCACGTTTATGTGAGCACCATTTTTTAGGCTATCGCCGCATGCGCGAATGGTCAGATGTACGCCATCAATTATGGCAAGCCTTACGTGACACGACACGAGGAGGGGCACAATTACCCGCGCATGGTTTTGCACCGGATGCGTGGCCATTAGATCGCATACACCGTGCTGTTCTTGCGGGAATGTTGGGCAATGTGTTATTGTATGATCGAGAAGAACGCTGTTATCGCGGTGCGGGTGATCGTCGTTTACATGTGCACCCAGGTAGCGCATTAAAATCAGGAAAAGTTGATGATGGAAAACGAGCACAACCACCGCCGCCATGGTTGGTTGCATGTGAAGTGGTAGAAACCAGCCGGTTATTTGCACGTTTATGTGCACCGATAGATCCGAATTGGGTTATCGAATTAGCAGGTGATCGCGTAAAGCGTCGCTATTATGATCCACATTGGCATGCGGCTCGCAAACAAGTGGTATGCCGAGAAACTATTTTATGGAAAAGTTTACCACTAAGCACTGGTCGTTTAATACCATACGAACGAGTTGATGGCACTGATGCAACGCGCATATTTATTGAACAAGCTTTGGTCATGTTTAATGACGATGAACAATTTGAGCGCCAATTTCCAATAATTACCATCAACCGACAAACGATTGCAATTGCTCGAGGCTTACGCGATCGATTACGAGATCCAGCACTGTATATTGATGATAGTCATTTAATTACATGGTATAGTGAACGCTTGCAGGCGTCAGAGCAAAAATCCGCTGTCATTGCTTCTACTGATGCGCTTCGTCGTTGGATAGCAACGCATGGTGTTGAACAACTGCGCATACGATTAACTGATCTGTGTCACCACGAACAGGCAGTTGATGCTGATCGTTTAGCGCCATTAGTAATTGCCATGGGCAAGGCGCGTTTGCCGATTAAATATTGTTTTGCACCAGGTGACGATGCTGATGGCGCAACCTTAACGCTTGGTGAATCACAAATTGGTTTAATTGACGCCGAGCGTTTAGATTGGTTAGTGCCAGCATGGTTATCAGAAACTATTACAGCATATATACAGCAACTACCCAAAGACATACGTCGCAAATTAATTCCAATTAGCGAAACCGTGTCAGCATTTTTATCGACACTCACGCCGCAAACAGAAACGGGTAGCTTGGCTGTAAAATTAGCATCGTGGTTATCACAGCGTTTAGATGATCGATGCCCAGCATTAGACAGCGCCGCATTACCTCCGTATTTGCGCATACGTTTTGTTATTTATGGAGTGGATCGCAGTGTTATTTACGCCGGTCGTGACCCACGCTTTTTAGCAGCGCAAATGGCCGCAGCAGGTGATCGTTTGCGTGTCGTTCGCGCGCAATGGGAAACAGCACCATCACTAACGTGGCCAGGTGACTGTCCTATTTCAGTCAAGGAAATGGGGGTTAGCGGATATATTGCTCTAGTGCGATCACGTGACCACCAAGGCCAGGTGGCTGTGCATCGTGCTGTTTTTGCGAGCGTAGAGGCCGCTGCCACTTGGCATGAAGATGGTTTAGACGCTGCTTTAGAAGCCGCTCACAACGATGCATTAACACAATTAGCGACAGCAACTACTAGCGCGACACATGCCGCCCGTATTGAAAAAATTATAGGGGTTCGTCTTGGTTTACTGCGCCGTCATTTAGGGCTTGCGATAATTACCAGTGTTCAGCGTAGTACCGTACGTGATGAAAAGAGTTTTTTAGATTTATTAACGCAATCACAGGCAGCATTGTCGCAAGCAACGCTCTCACACGCAAACAACATTGATTCACTCATTGATCCGGTGGCTAAAAAATTGGAGTCATTACGTAATCGTTTAAAGCAAGGGGCTAAATCTTTGGCTATGGCCACGGTGTTACGAAGCGTCGCACAACATCTTGAATTACTTTGCGCCCCAGGATGGAGTACGCGTTTACCCTGGTCTGCGTTACAACGTTTACCACATTATTTAGATGGTTTACTGCGACGTTTAGACGATGCGACTACGCGCCCTCAAGATGCACTGCGCAGTAGTGAACGCATTTCATCGATTCTTTTATCGTGGCAGGAAATGCAGGAAAGTGATGCGCGGTTAATTATGGCGTGTGGTTTAACGCGCACCGTTCGTGAGTTAGTAACAGTGCGTGAAGAAACCATTTTAGGAATTGTTACCGGTGGTGGTAATGGCGCAGGCTTTGCCGAAGGTCGACTGCGCGATGGCGTGCATCAGGTAACGCAACGTTTGCAAGCAGAACAACGCTTAATTAAACATAGCCGCGAAAAAGCACTGGATATCCGTTCCGCTTTACAACGATTACCTGCTGGTGCTCGACGTGATGCATTAATGGCAGAGGGGGATCAAATAATTGCTGCTTATCCAGACCTTAGTTTTATGGCTGATATAATTGCGAGCCGCGCAACCGTTGAGGCATGGTGTGAACGTGCGCAATTAGCGTTGCGTGTGTAAAATAATTAAGGTCCGACATGTCTAACAAATTTACACGACTGAGCACGGCCATAATTGCAAGTCTAGCGATAAGTTTTTTCGTATGTAATCAGCGTCCACCACTGACATGGGATTACATAAATATACGTATCGCAAATTCTTTCCCACACATACCACACATTTCACAGCAACAATTATTAGACATCCTAAAACAGAAGCCAATTCCAGTGCTTCTCGATGTGCGTACGAGTGATGAATATAAAACGAGTCATATTTCCGGTGCAGTTTGGATTGGTGACAACCAGTCGTGGCAACCACCGGGAGGTGATAGTCCCATCATAGTGTATTGTTCTGTCGGGTGGCGATCGGCACAGTGGTGTGAACGTTTACAGAGCGACGGCTTTACTGAGGTGTACAATTTACAAGGCGGTATTTTTTCCTGGGCGAATGCGGGATTACCGCTGGAGAAAAATGGCCAAAACGTGCATGAAGTTCATCCTTATGACGCACGTTGGGGTGTTTTACTGAATCAGGCACTGCACCCCTCAGCTGCAGATGAATGAGCGGCCATGACTTGTGTAGAGCTATTGGGGACAACACTGCCTCACCATGCGCCTAACATCATTATTCCAATTGTCGTTGATCATCGGTGTCTTGGCTGGATTAAGTGGCTGTGGCAATCCACCGGTACGCCAAGTGACAGCACATGATTTTCAAATATTACGTGAATATGGCTGGGATTCGACCTTAGCTGATCCGCAAGCAACATGGAATCCACAACGGTATCAAGTGCTTGCTCGTTCTCTCGGCGGTTTCGTTTTATTAGAAGAAGGCTCAGGTAAGCAGGAATATTTTGCCTCGCGCAGTAAACATGACACGGCGAATCCAACGTGGGTTAATCATTATCAATTTGTTTTTGGCCCGAAAGAAAATGTCGTGACAGTTGGGGATGGTCGCGTGGTACCAACCAACGAAGGTCTTTTTGTTGTTACCATTCAACGAGCTATTTCAGGAAAAAATGTTCCTGAAGCGCCAAAAGAATTAACTAAATTCGGATATCGTCCACGTGTTTGGGGTGATAAAATAGTCGTGGCATCAGAAGATCGCATTTATGTGGTTAATTCTTTTGGCGAAACAGAGGAGTTTGGTCCAGGTTTTATGCCTGAACCGCAACGCAATGGCCTGGGTATTACGTGGCAAGATCGTCCTGTTTTTGAAAAGGATTTTTGGACAGGGGCGGATGGGAAACGAGGCACATTATATATTCGTTGGCAAAAAGGCGTGACTACCTCATTAGCAAATGCGGTAGAGGCACGTTGGACACACGATGGGGGCGTCGTTGCCACTGTGCTGCGTGGCGATCCGCAACCAGGTCAACCATGGTGGAGTGTTGGTACCGATATTTATTACGTTGCGAACGCGAAGGCACATCCGGTCTTAGTTGCTGCAGATGCACGCTCCCCCGACCCACATCCAAGCCTCGGAGTCCTA
>JAHEDF010000379.1 GCA_024641365.1 Planctomycetota bacterium
GTGGCAGAAACCGACCTTGGCTCCGTGTGTATTGGCAACGCGCGATTAACTGGAAAAAATGTAGAAACAATATCGATCACTGATGATGCGGTTGGATTAGTAACTGTTACCATCAATGATCAGGTCGTGGCACATATTACCTGTGAAGATCCGCTGCGTGCGGGTGTTCCAGCATTTATTACACGGCTACATACGGTTGGTGCACGTGAACATATTTTATCTGGTGACGAACCAAGCATTGTGCGCGCGGTAGCAAAAAGAATTGGTGTCGACGTCACGCGAGCGCATGGCGGTTTGTTACCAGAGGAAAAAGCCGCTCAGGTGGAAATGCTAAAAAAAGATGGCGTTGTGGCAGTTATTGGTGATGGCATTAATGACGCGGCGGCATTAGGACAGGCAGATGTTGGTATTGGCTTGCGCGGTGGCATTGAGGCCGCACTCGGAAGCTGCCGTGTTGTTATCGTGCGGCATGATGCCATTAAAGCGATTCAAGAATTATTTGCGGGAGCTAATTCTGCACGAAATTGCGTGCGCTTTATATTAGCAATTTCATTGGCTTATAATGTTATTGGCGTCATTTTAGCAGCCGCTGGCATATGGGGACCGCTCGTTTGTGCAGTTGCCATGCCGTTGAGTTCACTGACAGCGGTAATTATCGCAGCAAAAGGTCGTTATTTTACCAATTAAAAAACGACCTGATCAGCTGTTAATGTGATTAATGGCTGATTAGCGACGCTTAATCAAATCCATAAACTCTTTGTATTGTTGAGCGGTTTGATTTATGACTATTTTTTCGTAATGGGGTAAATGACCACCAAAGTAAATTGTTGTGTCAGAATTTTCCGCATCAACTTTAGTGCGATCAATGAGCGAAATGTATTTTGCATTCACTAAACATTCCCGAGATCTTAACTCCCTTTGATCAGAAGGGACCTTGGTAAAATAAGTATGGTGCGCTGAGAAAGACGCTATGACTTCCGATGCGGGATTGTTACGTTGTAATAGCCTAATAATATCTTTGCCATTTGCGAAAACGATATCGGTATAGCCATTATTGTCACTTTTCCCTTCTGGGGAAATTACCAAAAATATATTTTCCATTCTTAATTGAATTAACCGATTGTCACGCTCCGAGAATAGACTAACCATTTCCTGTGAAGTAGTTATCTTTACTTGCGATTCAATTATTATTTCCGCACAACCGGCATATGGCAAGATAAGAAGCAGCAAAATAAGCGTGCGCATGGCGGCCTCTTTTATGGTGTAATGATTATTTACCTTTGCCTTTTTGTGGTATTTCTACCACTTTATAATAGGTACGTAACTCTTGTAACTTGGTCTTCAGATTACTAATAGTTTGTGCGTAGGCGGGGTTGTCGTACTCGCTTTTCATTTCTTGTGGGTCTTTTTCTAGGTCATAAAATTCCCATTCTTCGTTATTGGGAACGTCTAGCCCATAATAGCGAATTAATTTATATTGACCAGAAAACACACCTTCGTGACGACGCACACTATGTACCGCCGGATATTCATAGTAGTGATAGTAGAGATGCGTGCGCCAATCAGCAGGTTTTTCGCCTTTCATCAATGGTACGACACTGACACCTTGCATGTCTTCTGGTGCTTTTACGCCAGCGATATCTAAAAAGGTTTCTGCAAAATCTATATTTTGTACCAGATCAATATTCGTGCTACCTGGTTGAATGACGCCTGGCCAACGCGCAAGGAATGGGGTGCGGAATGATTCTTCATACATAAAACGCTTATCAAACCAGCCATGTTCACCGAGATAAAAACCTTGGTCCGCAGAATACATAACAACGGTATTTTTATCGAGGCCAGATTCTTTCAAATAATCTAATAACCGTCCAATATTTTCATCAACACCAGCGATACAGGCTAAATAATCACGCATGTACCATTGATATTTTAAACGCGTGAGTGCTTTTTTGTCGTTGGGATCGATCGCTGCTAATTCAGCTTCACGTTCGGGCTGAGAAGATTTCACATCTTCTTTCATCCGCATGGTTTTTTCGATGGTCATATCTTGTTCGTGCGCTGCGACGCCACGGCCACTGTAATCGTCAAATAGTGTTTCTGGTTCTGGAAAGGTTAATGCTTTAAATTTTTCTTTCCAACGTGTCAGTGGCTGCCAATTACGATGCGGCGCTTTATAATGCACCATAGCCATAAATGGTTTACTTTGATCACGGGTATTTTTTAGCCAGTTCAAAGCACGTTCTGTAATGACGTCGGTCGAGTGTTGATCTTTATAGACGGTTTTTCCCTCAGCCGTAATAAAGGTCGGATTCCAATACGAACCCTGTCCCGGTAATACTTCCCAATATCAAAGCCTTGCATCGCGCCACTGAGATGAATTTTCCCAATCATAGCGGTTTGATAACCATTTTTTTGTAATATTTTTTGAAATTGTTGCTGATCATGATCAAAGCCACCGATATTATCTATTTTACCATTCAGGTGACTGTGCTTGCCCGTTAACAACGTGGCGCGACTCGGCGCACAAATCGAATTAGCGACATAACACTTATCAAAGCGCATGCCTTCTTTAGCAATGCGATCAATATTCGGGGTTAAATTAATTGATTGTAACCGTCCACCATAGGCGCCAATAGCTTGATAGGCATGATCATCAGAAAAGAGCCACAATATATTGGGGCGTTCTTGCGCCGCGAGTAAATGAGTGAATTGGGTTGCCAAAGCGACCAACAAAATCGGCAGCAGCTTTTTCATATTATGTCTCCACGATGTTATACCCGAGAGTGTGTAAGCGTTTTTACAAATCTCAAACCCGCATTTTGTTGGTATTTTCAGGAAAATTAACTGACCACGAGACAGAAAGTCGGACAGTTTCATCCATGAGATGAGCAGGGCTCTTTCGAGAGGTCAATTGCGGTTGTCGCTTAAACAGCAATTTTCGTAGTAATGACGGTCAGGGTTGTGGTTTATTGGAAAATAAATCGTCATGCCGTGTCCGTAAAAAGGGAAAATAATTCAGGAAGAAATGATTTCACATTCACCTTGTCTGTAAGCTTGAGTTTTACGATTTACAGGCATGATAGTGACATGAAATCAGATTCCTTTCTTATGAAATTAGACATAATGAAACCATGTCTCGTATTTTATTTACTATTGTTAGGGTCCAGTTTTGGTACAGCGGCAGAAATTCCAGCGTCTATAATAAACAGTGAGTGGGACTATCAGGCCGCTACAGGTGTGCGCAGTGGAGTGCCATCGGCAAGCGAAAAGGGGAAAATAGTTTCATTTCCCAAAAGTATTTGGACAGAAGTTGGCCGCCAAATTATTTTAGTCCCAACAGACACCGCCTCTGCAAAGCGGATGCGAGATGATAAAACATGGGGCTCTTTTTTGTTCAGTCATATTCAATCATTGGACCAACTTATTACATGTCAGTTTTCAGATCTACCAGAATCCGATTCAATTACTGAGCTCAAACCTATCCCCACCCCTGAACAGGGGCAGTTCTTAAAAAATATTGTTAATGATTGGTTATTACCGCTCCCGGAAGCATTTGCCCCGGTTGGTGATGGTAGAGCAGTCATGCAAACTTGGAATGTTACGGCTGATCAAGCGAATGCGCGGATCAAAGTACTTCGGCGCTCTGTGCCGCGTAATCGTGATGGGAAGGGAGGTACAACAGAAATTATATTATGGCATGATAATGCATTATCAGATGGGGAGGCCGTCATTAATATTCTTGCAGAAGATTTTGAGGTAGAAATTAGTAAGCGTTTTGGTCACATGGTCATGTGGAGAAATTGGCAATATAGCGCATATGCTACAGAGCAGTTTGAGTGGTTTTATTGGCCATCGGGCCATTTTATAGTCAGTTTACAAATACCAAAGGCACATGTATCGGATGTGGTAAAGTCATATTTGAAAAGATATCCTCCGACATGGAATGATGAAGTGAACTTTGAAAAAGCAAAAGTAAGTTTATCCGTATTAAATCGTTCTTTGATAGCAATGGAGCAGAATAAAGACGGCCCTTTAGAATATTTACGCTATTCATTTCGCGTTTACTCATTTGATAAAGCTTTATTGGATGCGGTACATATTATTCCGCGCAACGGCGAAAATGGTGGCGGGATTATACGCAAACAACATTTTGAAGCAGTAGACGCGATTCAAACAGCTTGGGCATCGACTCCGGCAGATGCGATTAAACTTTCTGATTACCTTGAGGCCATGCTCAAGCATCGAAGTGCGCTTATTAACAAATTAACGACAATTCGTGATCGTATTCAAAAATTTGGCTACAAGCGAGATGAGAACAAATTTACTGTTTATGGTGATACTCCATAGTTTTAAAATTAGATACAAAAAACAAATAGCCCTTAAATATTTTATATTTTCGGTAATTTTTTTAAATTTAAAATAAAGAACCTCAAAGAGATTCCGTCCCAAAGCCCGGGGTTGCGTGCTTTGCGCTCCCCCGGGAATAGGAATAAAAAACAGACAACCCCAAATGGGGTTGTGTCATAAAGCGATAACACATCAACCATCCAA
>JAHEDF010000380.1 GCA_024641365.1 Planctomycetota bacterium
CCACCGTGCCATCTAACACGTGGACTTCGACCCCTACTTTTCCAACCTCGACACCAAATGACGTACCAAGGTCTACAACTTCAACATCACCTGCAATAATGGTAAATCCTGACGCAAGGCGCGGCACGGTCGCCGTGAGAATACCGCTGTGCAAAATTGCACGGTTACTAGAAATAATTTCTATTTCCGACGACCCTTTGAGCATAACCGCTGCCCCACCAAAAAATTCAATCTGCGTAACACCGCTTACTAATTGGTAGCGCCCAGGAACCAATTGTGCGCCAACCCGTAAATCAGCTTGCGCTGACCACACCGTTTCGTGTGAGCGCGTTATCATCGCCACTGCATCAACTGCTACTGTAGTACCTGTATTTTCGGCTAGCGGTTCTGGCACCTCCTGTTGCCCATTATAAATAAATGCAAACACCAGGACACAAATAAAACTAGCAACCAGAGCCGCAGCTAGATACCAACGCTGTGGTCCAACAAATTGAATAGGCTGCGAAGATGGTTGCTGTTCGTACTTGGAATGTTCCAGCAATGTTTTCAGCGACGAAGCCATCACCATATGCTCGGCGAGTCGATTCATGGCGGGTGGATGCGTGTCCAATAACGTACGCAGTTCTTGTGCGTCACTTTCTGACAAGTTGTCATCACGCAGCAGTGTCACCAGTTCGTCGAGACGCTGCTCTTTCTCGTGATCGCTGCTCATCATGGAGCAGCCTCCAAACCTAATTTACCACGCACACACGATAACAAACGCGCGTGAATACGATTCATGCGTTTGTAAATTGCCATACGACTGACGCCGGACTCTTCTGCTATTACGGACACAGAACGATCATGATCGTAATGCTGTAATAATAAATCACGGTCACGTTTCGAGGCCATTTCAAGACAACCACGCAGTGCCGCTACTCGTTCATCATGTTCACTCACAATAGCAGTTGCCGCATCAGCCAAACGCCCCAATTGTTCATCGGTTAATATTTGTGGCAGTTTTTTCGTCGAACGCCGCCATTCAAAAACACTCAAACGAGCAATGGCCATTGCCCAACAGGCAAAATCCGTTTCTGGGTCGAAATTATCGAACTTACGCCACAACACGGTACTGACTTCTTGAAAAACATCGTGCGCGGCGTCGCGATTGTGGGTCAGCGCAAAAATAAACGCAAAAATCCGCTCGCGATTCGCGATCAGCAGATTCGTGAATAATTCGGTTTTTTGAGATGGGTCGCTGGGTACACTCATAGCTTGTTAAGGTATTACGTCCAAATCGCCTCATTTGTAAACCCAAGAGTTCTCCCACTCCATAAAAACGCTGTTACGAAGCACAATATAGGGTCAGTATGCGCTCCGGGATAATACGCACGCACTGCGCAAAGCACGTGCGGCTACACGTACTGAGATCAACGCCTGCTCATTTATCGATAGGCTTTCTTATAATGACTATCTATTAATTTATAACCCATCGTGTGATGTTTATAGACGTTACGTTTGTGGCACTGGTGACAGGTTGTCACTTCCAAACGGTGGAGCATCTTTCGGTTGCGATTGCGTTTTTGCTTGCGTCTGTGGCGATTCCTCACCAATTAATTCATTAGCGATTTTGACCACCCGTAGCGTGAGCAACATCCACACTACATATAAAGCAATATCCAATGCGACATACAAGATGGCCAATGGTCCAGTGATAATTCCAAAGGTGAATCCAAAAATCCAGCTAGTGATCCAGACCACACCAAAAGCGATAGCGAGATGACGATTGTCGTTTCGACGGTTTCCATCTGCTTTGGCAAGATCTTCAGTGAGCCTTACGTAGGTAAAGAATATCCAATAAAAATTAAAGACAGGGACAAACAACAATCCGACTGCTTGACCAGGTGTGGTGCTGCCTGATTATTATGTCATTTTTTTAATTAGATCCTTTTACATCAGCAGATTAATAGCAAATTTTGTTTTTTTTGCGGCAGGTCGTTTGTTATATCAAAAACATTTACGCTTAGATCGCCGCATTTGTAAAACAATGAATTCCTTTTATAAAGCAGTCATTTTACTCATTATAGGCGTAGTAACGGATTATGAAAAAGAGCACCATCATGGCTGCATTCGTCTCCAAAGCCTTTACCTGTGGGTCTTATAGAACTTGACCTTCCCAAAATGCCCGTACTCGGAGTTACGCTGTGCATCTTGTCCGACGCCTGTTCTAAATTTGCTCTGTTCTACGCAGAGTGATATCTGCAGTTGAAAAGCCGTAGCAAAAATTGCCCTGATCTGATGCGCTCAACGAAGGCCTGCAGACCAAGTTATGCCGTACGTAGAAAACAGGTTTACATTTTTATCGCTTCTGTCGTTAACATGCAGAACCAAAGGGGCAAGGAAATGCGCTTGTCTTTTGGCATCTCGTGTCTTTTGCTAGGAGAATAGTTATGCTCACTCACCCTGGCATTTTAAGCCAGAGATCTCAGTGCTTAATTTTTACTACCACCATCCTTTTGTTGGCGATCGCAAAAGCTTCTTTCGCCTTTGCGGCAGAAGAAAATGACCGGCTTCCCCAAAGTAGCGGTGAACCGCATGTAATTCCTGCAATTAGAAATGGGACGAATCAAGAATTGCCAAATGCAATTGCGTCTGGCAATTACAAGCAAAACGCTATCGATGTCATACAGGCGATTGAAAAGACCGACAAAATTATGCCGCCAACATTGCGCGAGCGCTTACAGAAAAAGGTTGCTTATTTTACGCAAGAAGAAGACCTTAAGGGGTGCATTGCTAAACTGGCAAAAATGTCGCAGATAGAAATGTCAATTATCGTTGATGAATCTTATGACCGCGACAAGAAGTATACACTCCGAGAAGAAGAAAACACGGTCAATAACATATTAAATCAGCTCATGATTTTAAGCGATTTACATTGGATCTATAATGATGCAGGTGACGTGCAAATTTATAGTCATGAAACCGCTCCGGTTATGATGCGCACATATCCAATCAAGCTACTCGTTAATGAAAAAGACGCATCACCTCTATACGGCTCAGAAATAGATGTGGTAGATTGCTTATTTTATATGGATGTCGAGTCACGATTATGGGCTAGTTCGAATTTTGTTCCATTTACTTTAGAGGAGCTGTTGCTTGATGAAGACAATCCTCAATTGGCAATCACTACCAATGAATATACACATAGCATGGTAACGGATTTTCTCAATGCAGTGCATAAATTAAATCGACGCATTTCTGCGGGAACAGTTAAAGAATCCATCGCGCTGGGGCAGGATGGGCGGGATACCATGATTACAGCCTTATCACAAAACATTAGTTTGCCAAAGGATGATTTGTCGCTTGCTGAATGCGTGGTTTTATTGCGAAATAGTTTATCTCTGCCTGTTTGGATCGATGTGGCTTCTGTGCCCAAAGGCGGACTTGAGTACGTCACGTGTAAACAACCCAGTGTGTCTGCACGAGAACTGTTGATTAAGATTTGTGAAAAAAATAGACTGGTCTATAGCTTCATTAATAATACTATCGTAATAACATCCCCAAGTTCAAAATTGGCATTAATAAACGATCTGCGCCTTTACGATGTAAGAGATTTAACGGGTGGAAATATTTCAGTTGAAGATCTTGTTGAATTTATAGTATTAAATCCCTTTACTATTGATATCTGTATGCAAGATCGACTAACCATCCAACAAACTGCCCTGGATAATTCTTTATTTATTTCGGCAGATGACAAAACCCACCAGCAAATTGAAGACCACTTAAATCGGCTGCGCGCCGCGCCTGATAAACAATCTTGGATGGGTTTGATGGTAGTGTTGCACGAGTTACGCAAGTTACGCAAGTTGGTTAATGATCAATTTTTCTTGGATTTTTGATGGTGATTTTTTGCTCGTGGTGAAAAGCTAGATGAGGCGGTGTCGGAAGGGGCGCTCGGTGTAGATAGGCCCATTCCCATGTCATACGCCTGTCTACTAACAACTCATTACATAGATAGGCTATAAAATTGCATAAACCCAGTGGTTCTTTTACCTATTCACTAAAGGATGTCTAATTAATGAATCAGCAAATAAAAAATGTGCCAGGACATAAAGGAGATAAAATAAATCGTATATCTACTGGCTGGGCGATAGTTTTTGCTTTGTTTTTTACTTTTACCACCGCATGCGGCTTACCAGTGCTTTTTGTCTATTCAGACTATTGCCTGCATCGCGACATTATCGCGTATTCAGAATTGGAAGAACAGAAATCTAATTTCTGGCGAGCTGGAACTGAGCAAATAGTACCAAATTGGTTTCATTGGCTTCCTCTGTCGAATGAATGGACAGATAACATAAAAGAACATATTTGGTTTACACGAGTCGTTGGTATAACAACTTCAGATATTGATGATTATCAGCTTAAGATAATTTCAACACTGCCGACAATTGAATGGTTGGATTTATACAATTCAAAAATTACAAGTATGGAGCCGTTAACCGCATTGACCAATCTAAAATACTTACACTTAACAGGTCAGATGAAGATCGATTTTACCCCACTAGGAA
>JAHEDF010000381.1:0-2007 GCA_024641365.1 Planctomycetota bacterium
CCAAAATCGTTCTATCATCGAGCCGGGTTTAATGCGACCTTCGGGAATATAGCGCCAGCGTTCTGGGTGATCAATGTCGGCAGGGAAAGCAACTTTTGGGATACGTCCATCTCGATCCATTCCTTTAAATGGATCAAAAACGACATCATCATTTTCCATCGGGGAGGAATTAACAGTCGTCTCTTCACCAGCACTTGCATGATGTATCAACAAAAAGCTACAAGTGACTAGCGCTTGACATGTGCGTAATATTTTTTGTGTCATAATTATTTAGGCCATTTAAATTATGGACACTTACCCACCAGATGTGGGTTTAGAGGCGTGCGATGTTCCTGTATACGATTGTCCTGAACTCGCTCCTAATTCGTCGTCTTCATCGCGCACCACCGGATAGCTTGGACCAACATATAAATCTTCTTCGGTCGTAGCCATTTCTACACCAATTGGCGGCGCGGTTTGGTAAACATCTTTATTATCATATGATAAATTAAGCGTGCCATCGTTTGGAACCACATCGGTAACCACCGCATCAACAATATTTGGCGTTGGCTGTTTGACCAAACGGTCCTCTTTACGGCGTTGGTTAAGGCGATGGACATTGAGATTAACTTGCACGACCGTTTGTTCAGGCATTAATTCTGCAAAGCGACGGCGTAATAAACGTTGGCAAAAACGATTGCGTTCTGTCACGTTGGCAACTTCCCACAACGTTACTACCGCCTCAATAACAATTGAGCGTTTTACGCGATCTTCAAAAACACGCACCGTGGCTTTTTTAACATCAGGCTCACCTTCAATTGCCCGAGTCAGTGCTTCTTCAACAGCTATTAAATTAACTGAAATGCGTCCGGTTTCTGTGGTGTAGCTAATTTCGCGCGAACGCCGCCAGACCTGCCACCAACGTAATACTGATAAAAGCGGACAAATAACAAAAATCGCCGACACGCTAATGCCAACCATTTGGCCATTGGCGGTTTTTAAATAATCATGCAATACCACGCCAATAGCAGGGTCTAATTGTGCGGCTAATACCATGCCGCCAACCAGAAAGGCCAAGAAGGACAATACAAAATTTAATGCATTGCGCATGGAATAACTATGAAAGCCCCACGTTTTAGCGCAACCCTAGGTACTAGAACGTACAACCACACGATAGTCGCAAAGAAGGTCTGTCGTCACTTTGGTCGATATGTTCGATGATCGCTTTGTTTTAAAAATTAGAAAATGTGATGTTCTGCCCCAAAAGCATGCACCTACACGCATGTACCTATCAATTAGAACATACCATGTCGCCGACTTGGAGTGACGAAAGAGACATGCAGGCGTGAGATATTTTCTAAACTGCAAGGTGTCCTTTAACTGCTAGCGCTATTGTGCGATGTCGCTGACTCCAATCGTAGCATCTGCCTTACCACACTTCACTTCCTGAGTGCCTACATTCAATCTCACCAAAACGAGACCCCCCTATACCTCTCGATACGGCACTCACGTTGCCACTTTCGGACATGCCAAGTAACGTCATAACCCCCACGCACCACCTTTTGATGCCAGTGCATCGCAACGAAGGAATTCTATGGCCGCTACCATGAAAGCTTTGGTCAAATCAAAATCCGCTGAAGGACTATGGCTTGAAGATGTTCCCGTTCCTCAAATTGGGCCGCACGACGTATTAATTAAAGTCTTACAAACCGGCATCTGTGGTACCGATTTACATATTTATAATTGGGACGCTTGGGCACAAAAAACCGTTCCTGTTCCAATGGTAGTCGGCCATGAATTTACTGGCTCAATTGTTGAGGTCGGTACACATGTAAATGATTTTTCGGTCGGTGACATAGTCAGTGGTGAAGGCCACGTCGTATGTGGTTATTGTCGCAATTGTATGGCAGGCCGTCGTCATTTATGCGCCAACACGGTTGGACTTGGAGTAAATCGTCCTGGCGCATTTGCTGAATTTGTGGCAGTTCCACAAACGAATGTGTGGTTGCACGACCCATCAATTCCACG
>JAHEDF010000381.1:2017-4519 GCA_024641365.1 Planctomycetota bacterium
CGTGATGTCCAATCCATTTTCGATCCATTTGGAAATGCTGTGCACACGGCTTTGAGTTTTCCCGTACTTGGCGAAGATGTTTTAATTACCGGCGCTGGACCGATCGGATTAATGGCAGCTGCCGTTGTACGCCACGCTGGTGCGCGTTATGTCGTGATCACTGACTTAAATGAAACCCGCTTAGAACGAGCACGGAAAATGGGTGCAACGCGCGCCATTGATCCGCGCAAAACCACCATCGCTCAAGTTCAAAAAGAATTAGGCATGGAGGAAGGTTTTGATGTCGGTTTAGAAATGTCTGGCAATCCCAGTGCTTTCAAAGATATGATCGATAACATGGCGCATGGCGGTAAAATCGCGATGCTCGGAATACCAGAAAAGGAAATGGCCATCGATTGGACGAAAATAATTTTTAATATGTTGACGATTAAAGGCGTCTATGGCCGTGAGATGTACGATACGTGGTATAAAATGACTGTCATGTTGCAATCCGGTTTGGATATTAGTCCGGTTATCACCCATCGTTTACCATACACGGATTTCCACGCTGGTTTTGCCGCCATGCGTGAAGGTAATTGCGGTAAAGTTGTATTAACCTGGGCAGAGGGCTAAATATGTACGGACGATTTCAAGACTATCTCCAGAGCGAATTAACCGGCATAACCAATGCGGGACTCTACAAATCTGAACGTGTTATCACCACCACCCAGCAAGCGCACATTGCTACCAATAAATATTCCGATGTCTTAAATCTATGTGCGAACAATTATTTGGGTTTAGCGCAGCATTCATTGGTATTAAACGCAGCGCGCGAAGGCCTAGAACGCTGGGGCTACGGTATGGCGTCGGTACGTTTTATTTGTGGCACCCAGCAAGTGCATACCGATTTGGAAAAAGCGGTTTCTCAATTTTTAAGTACTGATGACACCATTTTATATAATTCCTGTTTTGACGCGAATGGTGGTTTATTTGAAACGTTGCTTGGTCCGGATGATGCCATTATTAGCGATCAATTAAATCATGCTTCGATTATTGATGGTGTGCGTTTGTGCAAAGCAAAACGCTTCCGCTATGCCAACAATAATATGGCAGAATTAGAACAATGCTTAAAAGATGCGGCTAGTGCTCGCTTCCGTATGATTGCAACCGATGGTGTTTTCTCGATGGATGGCACCATTGCGAATTTACCAGAAATTTGTGACTTAGCTGATCGTTACGATGCCTTAGTCATGGTTGATGATTCACATGCGACCGGATTTTATGGACCAACCGGACGCGGCACACCAGAATATCACGGCGTACAAAAACGCATTGATGTCATCACCAGCACACTCGGCAAAGCGCTCGGTGGAGCGAGTGGCGGATTTACCACTGGTCATGCAGACATTATTAAAATTCTGCGTCAACGCAGTCGTACTTATTTATTTTCTAATACGCTCTGTCCTATTATTGCTCATACCACGTTGCGCGTCTTGGAACACCTGAGCAGTTCGACAGCGTTGCGTGATCAGTTGGAAAAAAATACCGCACTCTTTCGTAGTGGCATGGAAAAACGAGGTTTCTCAATTCGTCCAGGCGATCACCCCATTGTGCCGATTATGATTGGCGATGCGGCTCAAGCTGCCCGCATGGCAGAGCAATTGCTCGATAAGGGCATCTATGTGGTTGGCTTCTCCTATCCGGTCGTGCCACACAACACCGCCCGCATTCGTGTCCAAGTCTCGGCTGCCCACAGCGAGGCCGATCTTACCCGCGCCATGGATGCCTTTGCCCAGGTGCAACAGGCAAAAGCCTAATTTATACCGTCGTTTTGCGCATACTGACCCCATAACCATGCAATGATTGCGGGTCAGTGGTGCGCAACGTCTTGCATGCCTCTGGTGCGAGCCACCATGCCGCCCACATGAGCACGCAACGTCACGATGATCGCTACCAGTCTCGCGGAGTCTCCGCCGGTAAAGAAGAAGTTCACGCCGCTATCGCCCGCCAAGATGCCGGTCTTTTTCCTGGGGCATTTTGCAAAGTCGTGCCAGACGATCTGACTGGTGATAATCAACATTGTTTAATAATGCATGCAGACGGAGCGGGCACCAAAGCATCGCTCGCCTATGTTGCTGCTCGAGAAAATTTTGGCACGCCCACATTAGCACTGACTTGGGCAGGAATTGCCCAAGATAGTTTAATAATGAATTTGGATGATATTGCCTGTGTTGGTTCCATCGGTCCGTACATGATTTCCAATACCATTGGACGTAATGCAAAACGCATTTCCGGAGAAATTATTGCCGCGATTGTGAATGGGTATCAAGCCGTTTGTGATACCTTAGAAAAATTTAATATTTCATGTCGCCTGACTGGTGGTGAAACCGCTGATGTTGGTGATTTAGTACGAACCATCATTGTTGATAGCACCGTCATGGCGCGCATGCGTCGTGATCGGGTTATTGATGCTGGCCGTATGGCACCAGGCGATGTCATCGTTGGCTTTAGCTCGACTGGCCA
>JAHEDF010000025.1 GCA_024641365.1 Planctomycetota bacterium
ATCATCGCTGATTCGCATTCTTGCCGGATTAGAAGATGCGACTTCTGGGCGCATGTTATTAGACGGTAAGCCAGATTCCGGACCATGCCCAGATCGCGGTATGGTTTTTCAAAGCTATACCTTATTTCCCTGGTTAACTGTTTTACGTAATGTCATGTTTGGATTACGCATGGGTGGTAAAGGCTATGACGCAGCACGCAGTGAAGCGTTGCAATGGATTGAATTAGTGGGGTTATCAAAATTCGCCGATGCGTACCCACATCAATTATCAGGCGGGATGAAACAACGCGCTGCAATTGCCCGTGCACTAGCAAATAAACCACGCATCTTATTAATGGATGAACCCTTTGGCGCTTTAGATGCGCAAACCCGTGCGCAAATGCAAAGTTATTTATTACAAATTTGGCAAAATGTGAATATTACGATTTTATTTATTACCCACGATTTAGACGAAGCGGTCTTTCTGGCTGACCGCATTGCTGTGCTTGGCGCGCCGAATGCAGAGAAACCGCATGGACATCTGCAAGAAATTATTGATGTGCCACTGGCTCGTCCGCGTACCGTCGAGCAATATACCAGTGACGCCTTTATCGAAACGAAACGCCGCATTGAGGGCCTTATTCATAAGCGCCCAGCTCCACCGAGTGAAGAATTACCAATGATTAAAATGACCGTGGTTGGCGATGAAGTTATGTAACCTTCAGGCTATTTGTTGATATAAGATCTGATTAGTTAGCAAGATTATTAATTATATTAAACAGGAGAAACGAAGGAACGGAGGACAGCAAAAGAAAATTATTTTCCTCTATTCTTATACTAATTCCACCTCAAATCATCCGTACTGGCAACAGATTAACATGGAGAACCAGAGAACCGAAGAGAAAAGCTGTGGTTTTTTCAATAACCATAGGATTTCCACCTGAGTATTTCTCCGTTTCTCCGGTCCTTCATGTAAGTGTCTTATTATTTAGGATATCGAGATCCGGAATTGGTATTATTTCTTCTCCGTGCCTCCGTTTCTCCTGTTCACTTTCTTAAAAATAATATAAACAGAATTATTGCCTGTTCTTGTATCGACATCCAACAGGCAATGCTATTATTTATTGCCAAAAGGTGCACGTTCCGGCCAAATTTCTACGGCGCGGATTTTACTGCCCTTCGGTAATACCATTTCGATGGTCGCAGGTGAATGCGGGCGTAAACCTTTTTTATTTGGGAATGATTTTTCTACAATGGTATCAACTAATGGCCACCACGAGCGAATACCTTTGTCACTGACTTCGAGAAAAATACTAATATCATAGGCTGGGCGATTTTGCGCTAATAAAACACTATGTAATATTTCAGTTGGTTTTTCATCTTCCCGTGTTGCTAAGATAACCGCACCTTGGGCGATGCCCCACGTGGTGACATGACGCACATCTTCTTGTTCACGTATTTGGAATGAAAATCCATCGGTCGTCGTCACGTGGACATAACAATAAACCGTGCCGGTTCCGTATGGCGTCATGGTTAATCGCAACAAGTCTTGTACCGATAATCCGTCAATTCCCTCTAAGGTCCATTGCGGGTCTTGTGCATTAGCTGCTAAACGTAATTGCTCTTTGGAGCGCATCCGTTCTTCAGTCGATATTTCCTGTCCTCCAGGCAAGCGACCAGAGAAGCGTGCGCGCAAGAAGCGACTATTATTCATGCGCAAGGTCAACGCATCACGACGTTCACGTTCAGCTTGGTAGCTGCCTTTCGGTGCAAGTCGCAAGGTTTCTTCAAGCAGTGCAATCTCTTTTAACTGCTCCGGACCTGGTTGAGCAATTTTCCTTTCTTCAACCGCTATTACTACTTTCTCATATTTATCGAGTTGCGCCTTTAATTCCCAGCGACGCGAATCCAGTGCTTGTTGTGCCCAGAAAAAGGTGCTGATGAGCAGGGCCAACGACATAACCACGCCAATGCCCCACATTAAACGTGGACGACGACGCATTTGGAATCGCAACCAACTTTTTACTTTTACGCGCCCTAAAAAGGGAATGCGTTCATTACGAGCAAAGCGATCTAAGTCAGTGATAAATTCGCTCATTGCTTGGTAGCGATCTTCCATGCGATGAGACATCGCTTTTAAAATAATTCGCTCCAACGACACTGGGAAATCTAATTTATATTCACGCGGCCACCGCGGTTCGTAACGTTCACTGCGGATGGCTGCCAAGCAGGTATCGCGATCTAATTTATGCGAATAGGGCAAACACCCTTGGGTCGACATTTCATAAAGCACCACGCCTAGCGAATAAATATCACTGCGATGATCAACGCGTTTGGCATCCGTTGCTTGTTCTGGCGACATATAGTCGAGCGTACCAATAATTTGTCCGGTCCGCGTTAAACCATCGGTTTGATCAATTTCTTTTGCGATACCAAAATCAGTTAATAATGGATGCTCAACCGGACCTAAAATATTTTCTGGTTTTAAATCGCGATGTATAATGCCATGCCGATGTGCGTGATCTAAGGCGGTGGCAATACAACGCACCACATGTACCGACTCTAAAATAGTTAATTTACAATGATCATATGTTCGCGTTGCTAAATCCATGACCATAAAGGCCACATCACGATATTTCCCACGGTCTAAATCTAAACGTTTTGCTGGACCATGATCTTCATCTAATCCACCGTTCACCGCATGGACGGTCACAATATACGGATGGTCGCCTAAACGTTGGGCGACTTCCGCTTCCATTAAAAAACGTTTATGCCCAGCCGTGCCACTGCGGGCATTACATAATTTAATCGCGAAACGTGCGTCTGCCGGTAAATTCGTTCCCAACATATCGCCAGCTAATATCGCTTGGTCATTGCGCGTGATCGCCGCTAATTCTTGGCGAATCATGTCGCGCTGTTCAATGCTATAACGCAAACTTAATAAATTGATGTAATCGTATTCGGCTTCGTAAACCTCACCCATGCCGCCACGACCAAGACCGCGCACTAATCGCCACAGTCCCAGGGTTTCACCAACCATAGGATAGTCGTGATCATCGGCGCGCGATGGCAGCACTGCAGCAGATGCTTGGGCCATACGTCCTTTCACCGTGATTAGGGGCGCGCAACCGTGCTGCCCAGGCCTGCTGGTTAAACACCGGTTGTCACTGTTTAGTGGGTGCTTGGCACTATGCGCCTATCTGGAACAGAGGTCAATTGCCGACGACCATGGAAAAACGCCGTGCGTCCTGCACCTGCTTGAGCGCCATTGTGCCTGGGTAGCAGATTCTACTTGGCCAATTGCAGTTGTTAACCAGTATGCGGAACCCCGGAGGAATCCGCACTATGAACGCCAATCTAGAAGCCCTACTTGACCTGCAAGTGATCGACAAGCGGCGGCTGGCGTTGAAGAGAGCACGCGAGAGCCAAATCGGTCAGGTCTCAAGCGCCGAACAAGCGGTCAAACAAGCGGAAGCGGCAGCCAAAACCGCTGCTGATGAAGTCGCGCAAATGGGTGCTTTGATTCGACAATACAATGACGATGTCGCACGCTGTGAAGCAACCATTAATGAATTGCGCTCACAACAGATGAATGCCAAAACCAACAAAGAGTATATGGCCATCATCAACGGTGTCGAAAATGCGAAATTAGAAAAAACTAATCGCGAACAAAGCGTCAAAGAACTCCAAGATAAAATCGCCGCAATTGAAGCACGTGCGGCTGAGTCAAAAGAAAAGGCAGAAAAAATAATTGCTAAGGCAGAGGAAGTAAAAGCTGCAAACGCTGCCGCATCACAAGTAACAGAAGAAGAAGCCACCTTACAAAAACGCTATGATGAATTACGTCAGCAAATTGATCCAAAATTTTTAGAGGCTTATGAGCGTTTAATCAAAGCTAATCACAAGATGCCATTAATGCGCATTGATCCAAAAACTCGCTCAACGGTTTATGGCAGTATTATTAGCCACAATGTTATTGAACAAATACGTATGGGTAAGTTAGCCATCGATTCTGGCTCAAATGCTATTTTGTTTATCGACGAAAAATAAGCGGACACCTGCAATCACCTGTCCTAAAACGCTGTAGCTATCTACAGCGTTTTTTTGTTAGTTTTTTGTAAATGTGGGAATTAACGTAGTTCTAGATCGTGGATTGTCTGGACGCAGCAGGTGACCAATGCGCTCTGCGAATTGCACAATACCTGTTGTCACGACCCTACTGTCGTTCCCATTGAGAGGTTGTCCTATGCAGTCGTCGTTTATCTCAACTATGCTTGCCACCAGTTTATCTGTAACTACGTGGGCGTGGAGCGCAGAGCGACAAGCACCGCTAATGCGTGATTTTATTGGTATCAATGGTCACACTGTGCAATTTAAACCGGAGCTCTACAAACCCGTGTGTTCACAAGTGCGGGATTATCACCCGGTAAATTGGGATCTAGGCGAAGACAGTAGCAGTAAACCCCCATTCCCGTTTGCGCAAAATAAAGTTGATTGGTCTCGTGTGTATGGGTCATGGAAGAAAGAAAATTACCATATTAATGCGAGTTTGATGTTTGAATCGATGAAGCACGAACATTGGAAAAATATTCCCGAAGATGCCTATGCGTATGGCTTAGCATTTGCAAAGCATTTTGGCCCGTCATCTACGGGTTTAGTTGACGCCGCAGAAATTGGGAATGAACCAGGAAAATGGAGCGATGCCGATTACCGCATCTTGTTTGAAAATATGGCAAAGGGGCTACGCGCTGGTGATACGAAATTAAAAATTGTTACCTGCGCCGCTGACGCCGACAAAAGCGGCGATTACATGAAAGCCATGTCGTGCGTAAAAGGATTCGAAAAACTGTATGATGTCATTAATATTCATAGTTATGCGCAAACAGAAAACTGGCCAACCTGGCGTCGTAGTTTTCCAGAAGATCCCAAATTACTCGACTATACCACCCGCATTGAGCGTTTAATTGCATATCGCGATGAACATGCACCTGATAAACCCATTTGGATCACTGAATTTGGATATGATGCCTCAACGAAACCCGCCCCCAAAGAAGGTACTTTTAAAAAGTGGGTTGATGTCACGGATGCGCAGCAAGCCCAATGGTTAACCAGGTCATTTTTAATTTTTGCCCGCTTGGCAGTCGATAAAGCGTACATTTATTTTTTTAACGATAAAGACGAACCTTCCTTCCATGCCTCCTCTGGAATTACCAGAAATTTTCAGCCAAAACCTGCTTATCATGCTATAGCACACCTGCAGCAATCGCTGGGTAATTATCGCTACCATAAAACCATCACCAATACTGCTGGTGCCTTACAAGTTGATGAATACAGCCACGACACAGATAAAAAAAATAAAGTCTGGGTTGCGTGGTTAGCGAGCGGCACAAATGTCAGTAAAAAGGTGAGCCTTGCCCAGGTACCCGGAAAAGTCACTAAAGCAGAAGTGATGCCTTTATCTAAAGATGATGCGGCAAAAAAGATTACCTTTACCGCAACAAAAGATCAGGTCGAAATAACCATTGGCGAATCACCGGTTTATCTGTGGATATCAACTCCGTAAATATTCCAAATCATTGTTCATACCTATACCGGCTCACGATATCCTAAATAATAAGCCACTTACATGGAGGACCGGAGAAACGGAGAAATACCAAGGTGGAAATCCTGTAGTTATTGGAAAAAGCACAGCTTTCCTCTTCGGTTCTCTGGTTCTCCATGTTAATCTGTTGCCAGTACGGATGATTTGAGGCGGATTTAGTATCAATAAAAATAAGGCACCCGATTGGGTGCCTTATTTGTTGCCAAAAAAATGTCAGCAGTGCCCCAGATGCAAGGCGTCCGACGACGCAGCGTGGCAGCGCCACGTCAGGAGAAGGCAACGCAGCAGGTGGGGTGCTGCTGGCATTTTTTATTTTAGTAACGGTATTGATCGGCCTTATATGGACCTTCGACTTTAACGCCGATGTAATCAGCCTGCTTTTTGGAAAGCTTGGTCAGTTTTGCACCGAGTTGTTCTAAATGAAGACGTGCAACTTCTTCGTCCAAGTGTTTTGGTAAAAGATACACTTCTTTTTTCAGATTTTTATAGTTGGTCCATAATTCAATTTGCGCCAAGGTTTGGTTGGCAAATGAATTGGACATCACAAACGATGGATGACCAGTAGCACAACCAAGATTTACCAAACGACCTTTGGCTAACATAATAATGCGTTTGCCACCTGGGAAAATAATGTGATCGACTTGCGGTTTAATCTCTTCCCATTTCATCGATTTTTCCATTGCGGCAACTTGAATTTCTGAGTCAAAGTGGCCGATATTACAGACAATTGCGTTATGCTTCATTTTCGTCATGTGTTCTTTAGTGATGACGTCAACGTTGCCAGTGGTGGTGACAAATATATCGCCAAATTTTGCCGCATCTTCCATGGTAACAACTTGGAAACCTTCCATGCAGGCTTGTAACGCACAAATTGGATCAATTTCCGTCACATAAACGGTCGCGCCTTGGCCACGGAATGCTTGCGCACAACCTTTACCAACGTCGCCATAACCAGCGACCACTGCTTTTTTACCACTGATCATCACGTCGGTGGCGCGTTTAATACCATCAATTAATGATTCACGGCAGCCGTATAAATTATCAAATTTCGATTTGGTAACGCAGTCATTTACATTGATCGCAGGGAAACGCAGCGTGCCATTTTTCACCATTTCGTAGAGACGATGCACGCCGGTGGTGGTTTCTTCACTGACGCCCACGATGCCTTTTGCCATACGTGAATAGAAGGTTTTATCAGACGCTAAAGTTCGCTTAATTGATTTTAATAAAACGCCTTCTTCTTCACTGCCTGGTTTACGATCTAAAAGTTTTGGATTTTTTTCAGCGTCGGCACCTAAATGTACCAATAACGTCGCATCACCACCATCATCCAAAATTAAATTCGGGCCTTTGCCATTACCAAAATCAAATAAGTGATGGGTGTATTCCCAATATTCTTCCAATGTTTCGCCTTTTTTCGCAAACACCGGAATGCCTGCTTTGGCAATTGCTGCTGCTGCGTGATCTTGTGTAGAATAAATATTGCAACTTACCCAGCGTACTTCTGCCCCAATCGCAACCAAGGTTTCGATCAGCACAGCAGTTTGAATGGTCATATGTAATGACCCGGCAATGCGTGCGCCCTTTAAAGGTTTCGACTTGGCGTATTTACGACGAATCGCCATGAGGCCTGGCATTTCATGTTCGGCGATAGCGATTTCTTTTCGTCCCCATCCAGCCAAAGCAATGTCGGCGATGGTATAGGGTGGTGATTTCGTGGCGAGCTGGGCGGCGGCTTTTGGCATAGGTTATCCTTATATCGCTTCATCATTATAGATTGATGGAAGGCGCAAGATATGATTCAAAACCAATGCACAACAGATGTTAGGGGCTAAGTGGTCAGTTGACCTGCCTACGACGTCTGATGTGCCACCTTTAACTAGTAGTGGGTGCGGCGGACCTTCTTGCCATGCTGGAAAGGGCTTCGGGTATTATTGAGTGTCGTAGTTTAATTATAAAGCATTGATTTGCATAAGGTTATGGATTTTATCGCCCCGCATTCTTGTTTTTTCGGCTTCAAATCCCGTCCCATCATCTCGTTCGTGGTTGAGTTAATCAGCGCCGAACCAGCATGCCCGCCCATGGCTAGTCCGCGTCGCGTTTTCCGTATTTACGAATCCTTGTTCGCCCATGCTGCTGAAATCCGCGATTTCATGCAAGCCAAGGGGGAGGCCGTTCCCGGAACAGTTAAATTACTGTTGGCAGGCGATCGTAATAAATTGCTAAGCCGCTGGGGTGAAGAAATGGAAGAGTTGTGTGGCGTCTTAGATGGCAGCCACCTCGATTCCTATCTTATGGAATCCACCCAAACATTTTATTGGGGATCATTATTCGCTGTATCTGGTGGCGCAAATTGGGACGTGATCGATTTTGATAATGGACGCCGCCAAGCTGGCGCGAGTAGTTTAGATATGGTTACAGAAATTCGCAGTGCCACCAAACGCATGGTCGAGCTGGGCGCGGAAAAAGTAAAGCCAAATAAATTATTTTTACTGTGGCACGCCGCCGATTGGATTTATCGTCGGCAAACATTACCAGAAAACCAATGGTCCATTGAACAATTAATGGAAGCCGACTTGCAAGAAATGAAAAAGCGCCCTTATTTAGAACCTATTCTTAAAGAGATTACTGAATAACGCAGCGTAATATTGTCATCGTTCATAGTACGAGGACTCACCATGGCAGATCTATTAATTTTTGCGCCACATCCCGACGACGCTGAAATTCATTGCGGTGGTACTATTGCAAAACATGTCCGCCAAGGTGCCAACGTTGTTGTTGTAGATGCTACTCGTGGAGAATTAGGAAGCCGCGGCACACCGGAAACACGAGCACAAGAAGCTGAAGCAGCCAGTACTATTTTAGGTTTATCTGCGAGAGAAAATCTCGCTTTACCAGATGGCGAAATTCCCAGTGATGATATCGCTGCACGTCGATTAATTGTTGATGTAATTCGCAGACATCGACCAAAAACGGTTTTGTGCATAAATGACCATGCGCATCACCCTGATCATCAAGCCTTACCCAAATTAGTGGCCGGCGCCATCAAAGCCGCTGCCTTGCACAAATTTCAAACGGCAAGCAATCAACCAGCAATTAGTGATGTGCGTCTGTGGTATTACGAAGCCGAATTGCCTATTTTACCAAGTTTATTAATACCACTCACCAAAGCTGACTGGGATAAAAAAATGGCCGCCATTCGTTGTTACGGCAGCCAATTATTTCAAGCTGGTAGCACAGAACCAAAAACGTCGATCTCAGATCCAAAATTTACGCAATGGATAGAAGCACGCGGAGTCACCTGGGGATTCCAAGCCGGAGCCGACTACGCAGAGGCCTTCACTGGTTTTACACCAGCAAGAATTGAAGATCTACGATTAATTTAAAAAATGTGAGGCGAGCCACAAAGTGGCAATGCCGGTTTAAAAATCTCCGTCTTATTAAATGTGAGGCGAGCCACAAAGTGGCAATGCCGGTTTAAAAATATTTTATTAATTGAAATTCCCCTCAATAAAAAAATAAATGGTCTGCGGGTCCAGGGGCGGCAGAGCCCCTGGCGGGCGTAGCGGGCAGCGCCCGCGAACAGCAATCCCCCGAGTGAGCATGAGCGAACGAGCGGGGACCAGGTCCCGTTTTGTGCAGTGAAGCGCAGCGTAACGAAACAAAACCAAGGTGACGAAGTCGCCGCCACGACGCAGGACGACTTTCGCGCAGCGAAAGCCTGCGCAGCAGGCCAGCCACAACGTGGCGCAGTCGTCCGAGGCGGGGACCGCAGCCAGTGAATAAAAATTGCGCAGCTCAAGAACCATAATTCGCCAATCGAGGCGTAACTGTTCTACCCTGCAACATTCTAGTCTTATTAACCACGGCACAGCAAACGCTAATTCCCTCCAACTAAACCGTTTTCCTCGGTTTAGAGACGAGGAAGTGCTGCATGATTTCGCAAAAAAATTTAGTTGTAATTGGAAATGGTATGGTTGGTCACCGTTTCCTTGAGCAGGTGGTCGAAGCTGGGCTGCACCAACAATTTAATGTCATCACGTTTTGTGAAGAACCGCGCTACGCCTATGATCGCGTTTATTTATCGAGTTATTTCAGCGGTAAGACCGCCGATGACTTATCATTGCTCTCAAAACCGGATTATTACCAGGCCAACGGCATAACCGTACACCTGGGTGAAAAAGCCGAATCCATTGATCGCGACAATAAAACGGTGACCTCGAATAAAGGAAAAACAATTGCTTATGATGTATTAATTTTAGCAACAGGTAGCTATCCATTTGTCCCGCCTATTAAGGGCAATGATGCGCAAGGCTGTTTCGTTTATCGTACCATCGAAGATTTAGATGCGATGAAAGCATGGGCTGAACGCAGTAAAGTTGGCGTTGTTGTTGGTGGTGGCTTGTTGGGATTAGAATGTGCCAGCGCATTAAAAAATATGGGATTAGAAACCAACGTTGTCGAATTTGCGCCGCGCTTAATGACAGTGCAAGTTGATGACGGTGGCGGTGCCATATTACGCGCAAAAATAGAATCATTAGGCGTAAAAGTGCACACCTCAAAAGCGACGACAGAAATTGTTAAAAAAGAAGATGATACCATCGACCATATGTCATTTGCCGACAAATCAGAATTGCCTACCGATATGATTGTCTTCAGTGCTGGTATTCGTCCGCGAGATGAATTAGCCAAAGCAGCAGGTTTAGACATGGGGACGCGCGGCGGCGTCATTATTGATGATCACTGTCGCACCAGTGATCCGTCAATTTTTGCCATTGGCGAAGTCGCGCTCCATAAAAATCGTATTTATGGATTAGTCGCACCCGGTTATCACATGGCAAAAGTCGTGGTCGATACGTTATTGCATGCTGATAAAGCGGAATCGTTTACTGGTTTTGATATGTCAACGAAACTAAAACTTATGGGCGTCGATGTTGGATCGTTTGGGGATGCCTTCGCAACGACTCCAGGCAGTCATGTGGTGTCGTTCACTGATTCAAACGCCGAGACCTACAAAAAATTGGTGCTCTCAGCAGATCGCAAAACATTACTCGGTGGTATTTTGGTTGGCGATGCATCGAGCTATGGTTCACTCCATCAATTTATGCTCAACAAGGTGACGTTACCACCAACTCCAGAAGATTTAATTTTGCCCGTGCGCAGCGGTGACAAACCCGCTGGCATGGGTCCTGAACATTTACCAGACGCAGCAACGATTTGTTCCTGCCATAATGTGACCAAGGGAACCATTTGCAGTGCGATCAGCTCTCAGCAGTGCACCGATGTCGGAAAAATTAAATCCTGCACCAAAGCTGGCACTGGGTGCGGATCATGTGTCACTTTAGTGAAGGACATTCTGCACCACGAATTGAAAAAGAGTGGTGTGGAGGTTAAAAATCATGTGTGCGAGCATTTTCAATACTCGCGCCAAGAGTTGTATAGTTTAGTGCGCATGCACAAAGTGAAGCATTTCGACGCATTAATAGCGCAATTCGGCAAAGGAAAAGGTTGTGAAATATGCAAGCCTGCCGTCGCATCTATTTTAGCGAGTGCGTGGAATGATCATATTTTAGAGCCGCAACACGCCCAACTGCAAGACACCAATGATCGTTATTTAGGAAATATTCAAAAAGACGGCACCTATTCGGTCGTGCCGCGTGTTCCTGCCGGTGAAATAACTCCAGACCAATTGATTACACTGGGGCTGGTGGCAAAGAAATATAATCTGTACAGCAAGATTACCGGTGGACAGCGTGTTGATTTATTTGGTGCGCGCATCGAACAATTACCACTCATCTGGGAAGAACTCATAAAAGCAGGATTTGAAAGCGGACACGCCTATGGCAAAGCACTGCGCACGGTCAAATCGTGTGTTGGTTCAACCTGGTGTCGTTACGGCGTACAAGACAGTGTTAGACTCGCAATTACCATAGAAAATCGTTACAAAGGACTGCGTTCTCCACATAAATTAAAGAGTGCGGTCAGTGGTTGCGCACGCGAATGTGCGGAAGCACAAAGTAAAGATTTTGGCATTATCGCCACAGAAAACGGCTATAATTTATATGTCTGTGGTAATGGCGGCATGAAACCACAGCACGCAGTATTACTTGCAGCTGATCTCAGTCCTGAAGAGGCGCTGCGCTACACGGACCGCTTCTTAATGTTTTATGTGCGCACGGCGGATCGCTTAGAACGCACGGCGACGTGGTTTAATAAACTCGAAGGTGGTTTGGATTATCTCAAAGATGTCATCATTCATGATTCATTAGGCATCTGTGCTGAATTAGAAGCAGACATGCAACATGTCATCGCTACTTACCAAGATGAATGGAAAACAGCGATTACCGATCCCAACAAACGCACGCGCTTTAAATCATTTATCAATAGTGATGCTGCTGATCCGAGTGTGGTCATGGTCAGCGAACGCGGACAACCACGCCCAGCAACATGCGCCGAAAAAGAGGTGATCATGAGACCGTTAATCCCAGCATAAATTCATTGAAAGGAATCAGAGTATGACTGCACTCGCAACTACTTCCCCCTGTGTTGATAAATCTGCAAATGCTGCCTGGCACACTATTTGCAGCGTTGAGGATATTATTCCTGGCACCGGTGTTGCCGCGTTAATTTGCGGTAAACAAATTGCTTTAGTACGCCCAGCAGCAAACGATATAATCTATGCAATTAGTAATTATGATCCCTTTAGTAAAGCATTTGTACTTGCTCGTGGAATTGTTGGTGACAAGGGCGGCATATTAAAAATTGCCTCACCCATCTACAAACAAGGATTTAATTTAGCGACGGGACAATGTTTGGATGACGAATCGGTCAGCATTCCAACATACCAAACCAATATCGAAGATGGATTAGTTTCCGTTTTGGTCGCTTAAATCACGCTCTGTGGGCAATAACGGGCATTTATCACATATTAATTGGTTCAATTATGATAATTATTGGGTCATGACGACGTAAAAGTCTTAGCCCTAATTCGTTAATTGATTAAGTGAGATACTAAAAGCGACAACAATTGTCACTTTTAGTCGTGCGCACAACAAACAATCAATTATATCAGCTTAATAACCCGCACTTAAAGTTAGCTGCTGACCAACGCTTAATCAGCGTAATGTCAGAGGTAAATAAAGCACAACACGCATGAATTTTGCAATTCATGCGTGTAACTTTTTATCGGTAAAAACAGTATTTATGTGATATTTATGTTAATATTTTGCTTGCTGCCAACACAGCGCTCCTTTATCGCCATCTTCATCAACGAAGACAAATATAACACCACCATCACCTAATTTGTAATCAACTAAATCAGAGGTGATGCGGTGATGAAAGCGCTGTGGTCGACCAACCATGCCATCAATATCCATTGGTGCATTTGCCCATAATGGATATCCGCCCACTTTGGTGCAGTCACAACCTAAATCATCTACCATATCGACCCATGCATCGGATGCTGCTAAGTCTAAGCCGGTTGCATCGACATCTAAATCAACTGGCTCTTCAATATCATCACCATAACTAACTTTCACGCCCTTCCAGTCACCTGGGCACACGCCATTAATCACCGACAGAAAGACTTCTGCCTTCGGAACAATCGCCACGGCGTTGTCACCTTTGTGGGGTAAATTATCAAATGATTCGTACGGATCTGAGCGATCCATAAAACTTAAAACCATTAAATCTGAATCGTCTGCTAAAGGCAGCGCACTCACCAAAGCCATGGTTTTTCCCGTGCGTTTGCCACGTGGATGCGGAAATCCACGTTTCACATGTCCACCTAATTGTCCGATTGCGAGCGTCGGATTTGCGGCACGAATAAGGGGTCGGCTGATCATAAGAACCTCACAGATGAAGGCGTACTCTAATAGATAGCGCGTGACTGCAAATGATTGCTTCTCGTCAGCGACGCGTGACCGCAAATCATCAAAATTTTAGTAATTAGTTCCCGCTGTAGGTCATTATTTAAGGTGAGCATGCTCAATGAAGCCAGTTGTGATGTTAATTTACCAGTTTGCATCCCCAAATTTGTGCTCGCGATTATTATTTTAGTAAATTAACTCACTCCAAAGTAATAAAATTGGCAGTGATGCATGACACTGTTTATACAAAATATGATTTTTGGAAAAAAATAATTTGCGAGATTGATAATTGCACACTATGTTTCCGTCAGGAACCCGTTAACCAAGGAGAGCATTCAATGCCCGTCGCGAAGAAAAAGGCCGCCAAGGCCAAAAAACCAGCCGCTAAACGCAAAGTCGGTCGTCCGGCTAAAGCCAAAGCTGCAAAACCAGCTGCTAAGAAAAAGCCAGGCCGTCCAGCCAAAGCTAAAGCAGCAAAAGCTGCTAAAGGTCCAAAACGTAAAGTTGGACGCCCAAAAAAGGCTAAGTAATTAAGCGGCTCCGCCGGCCAGCAGGATATTTTCTTCGGACAATACCTGTTGGTCGGTGCGACCACATTATCTTTAGCGCCTCATAAATATTAGGTCTAAAGATATCCAGTCACCGAGTTTCGTTGATTTCGATACTCATCCGGCTGTGGCAGACTTCAAAAGTAAACTGCGGTTATTTATAACAGCGGCAGTGGAGTTGTCGCCAGTCGGCCAATTTACCTGTTCCGAGTCTTGCCTCCTACCTTTTCCACGTGAAATTTATTTCACGTGATTAAAATGGAGTCCAGAACGGGGTCGCGGAGGAAACTCCAACACCTCCCATGACGACTGAGCCCGGCACGCCCAGTCTGAGGAAAGGAGCTGCGCCCTTGTACCTGCGGGTATCCTTAACGGACCGCTGTAATTTGCGGTGCGTTTATTGTCTTCCTGAACAAGCTCACTTCGCGTCGTCTCGCGCAACTAGCGCCGAGTTACGACGTTTAATGGCGTTAACGTGGGCAGCCGCTGGGGTTAAAAAGATTCGTTTAACCGGTGGCGAACCGACGCTTTGTGATGATTTACCAGAATTTGTTGCGCACGCACGTTCATTAGTAGATGTCGTGGGCATGACGACTAATGGTGTTTTGCTCGAACCAATGTTGCCTGCATTACAAGCAGCCGGGTTAAATCGTTTAAATATTTCACTCGATGCGATTGACGTTGACGGTTTTCATAAATTAGCGCGCCGCGACGGACTCGATCGCGTCATATCAGCAATACGCGCCGCACGTCGTTATGGATTTACACCTTTAAAAGTTAATGCCGTCGCTTTACCAGAAACTGATTATGCAAAAATGACTCAGTTTGCTGCCTGGGAAGGTGTGCACGTTCGTTTTATTGAATTAATGGCGATTGGAGAAGCTCGTTCCTTTCAACCGAGCTCTTACATTTCTGCACATACCATGCGTCAGCGCATTTTTGATGCCGGGATTCGCCTTACCGAGCGTATCGATTTAAACGAACCAACTTCTCGCGTGTGGTCAATTGATGATCATGATCCTGCACAGTGCTCGGTCGGATTTATCACAACGGTCAGCCAACCATTTTGCGCGACCTGCGATCGATTACGTTTATCTGCGCAGGGTCGCCTCTTTACCTGTCTCATGGATAATACTGGCCACGATTTATTAACTGATTTACGCGCTGGGCGTGAAGACGCTGTGAAATCAACCATTATTGCTGCTGTGCAGGGAAAAAAACCACCTGCGCAGTTTGTGCGCCACGAAAATATGGCGTCCATTGGCGGTTAGTGTTGATTTCATGCCACAAGTGAACGTTCTTTATTTTGCTCAAATACGGGATCGTCTCGGGCGAGAACGGGACAACCTCCTATTAGCAGCAGAGGTTAATTCGTCAGACATCATTGCCGCAGTGAGCAAACAACACCCTCAACATACTACATTAATAGAACGCTGCCGTGTCGCCGTCGATCACGTTTTTATTTCGTCTGCGGTTTCAATTGATGAAAAAAGTGAAATTGCACTCATCCCACCTGTGAGCGGTGGTTAATAATGCGTCATGGCATAATTGATGGTCCATTACCAAGTGAATTATTAACACCGGAAAGCTTGTGCTCACCCGCGCATGGAGCGATAGCGAGCTTCCTCGGTGTGGTGCGTAATCATCATAATGACCGTGCTGTCAAATATTTAGAATATGACTGCTATCGACCGATGGCTGCAGCTTTGTTAGCCCAATTTATTAAAGAAGCACAACATCAATTCGATGACAATGCCGTTATTAGTCTTCATCATGGCATTGGTCACATGATTCCCGGACAAACATCGGTCGCCATTCATGTCGCCACCGCCCATCGTGTCGCTTCATTTGACGCGTGTCGCTTTTTAATTGAGCGCATCAAAGCGGATCTCCCGATTTGGAAACAAGAATTTTATGCGGATGGCACCTCGCAATGGCTGAAAGGGTCATGATGATCCTTCCGCAAAATAATTAAGAAATTAACCACAGAGAGCGCAGAGGACGCAGAGAGTTTGCAAGCATTTCCCTCTTTTAAGTGAGATTAATCACCTTGTCGCAACGCATTGTTTTATTTCCTGGCCTTGGTGCGAATGAAAAAATGTATCATGCTATTCGCTCATATCTGCCTGCAATTGAGGTGGCGCCTTGGTTACCTATTCGTAACGAATCCTTAAGCTCATACGCACAACGCTACGTAGATCTCGGCATCATACGCCCTAGCGATGTCATCGGCGGCTGTTCATTTGGTGGTGTATTAGCACAAGAAATTGCCCAATTAGTGCCAGTTCAAAAAATACTCCTCATCGGTTCGTGCCGTCATGCGGAAGAAATAGCACCAACTTTACGACGTCTCGCTCCACTGAATCGTTGGTTTCCAATTACCCCACAACATGCACGACTCGCACATTGGCCAATTGCTTTAAAATTTGGTGCATTTCACCTCCAACATCGTCGGTTATTACTAGACATGATTTCTGCAGCCGATCCGCGCTTAGTGCGCTGGTCGATACATGCAATTACGTCGTGGTCTGGCTGCCCGCAAATTGCTCATAAAATTGCGCACATACATGGGAGCCGTGATTATCTCATGCCTGTTTCCAGAAGTGACGCCGATACTATTATTCATGGAGCGGGACATTTTATTGCGGTAACGCACGCATCCCAGGTCAGCGAATGGATCAGGAAACACATCAGTAACCCCTCATGAGTAAAATATTATGAAAAAAACCAAATCCATAAAGAAACTTACACATATAAATGCCAGTAACACGGTTCAGATGGTTAATGTCGGTGATAAAGATGTCACCAATCGCGTTGCCAGTGCACGAGCTATTGTGCAATTGCCGCCAACCTGTGTGTCGGTGCTCAAATCTGGTGGACAAACTCGCAAAGGAAACGTTTTCGACGTTGCACGTTTGGCTGGTATTATGGGCGCAAAACGTACCAGTGATCTCATTCCGCTGTGCCATCACATTCCACTGAGTGGCGTTGATATTGATATGAAACTCACGAGTAATCGCATTACCATCACCGCTTCAGCACATTGCCGCAGTCAAACCGGTGTTGAAATGGAAGCGTTAACCGCCGCATCAATCACTGCGTTAACCATTTATGATATGCTCAAAGCAATCAGTCATGACATCATCATCGGTCCGATTGAATTAGTGAC
>JAHEDF010000026.1 GCA_024641365.1 Planctomycetota bacterium
GATTTTGCATGCGTAAACGATACTGCACACCATCAGCCATCACCACGGCAATGCTCGCAACCACTAAAACCACCAACAGGGTTAATAAATAAACCGTGCCGGTACGCGACCATGTAGACGTACTTGTCAGAGCTACGGTTATCATAATACCGGCTCCGTCGTATCTGTTGTTTCAGGAGTCGCACTCATTGCTGTTTGCGGTAAATCCACCACAAATACGCGGCGTGGTCCTCTGCTGCCATCGGCTAAGCGAAATGCAAAGGTAAGGCGAATAGCACGTGGGAAGTAACTGCTCGAATAGCTATCAAAGGAGTCGTACCAACTTCCACCATCGAATGCTTCCATGCGAAATTCCGATAAATTATCGAGTATTAATTCAGAATTAACAGATTCCGATAAAGTGGTTGAGAGTACATTACCATCCGCTTCACGTGTTAATGCCAGTCCATTTGTACTGGTGCGTACACTCCACGTCACATGGATTTGTCCGGCTGCGGGTGCACGTTTTGCAATGACTGGACTAATGGTTGGCTGCGCATCGCGAAAGACGACTAAAGTACTGACATTGGCACCTTCAATGCTGGTGGTCGTCAGCGACATTTGTGCGGCACCAGATTCTGCGCTTTGTGGTGCGGACATAACATCATCAGCAAATAAATTCAGCGCGATTTGTTGTTTACCTAAAGGTTCTAACACAGCGTACGATTGTCGTTCGGCGCGGATTGCACCAACTAATGCTGGTGACACGACCGCCATAACCAACGCCATAACGGTGAGTGCCAACAATACTTCTAATAACGTAAAGCCACGGTGATGAATTAATGTCTGTGAGAACGTAATCATAACGTGCTCACCGATAATGGCATGGCGATAGTTTCTAAAGTGACGCTACGTGGATCGAGTGGATTGCCCCACATCACGGTCATTTTTACCAGCGATAAATACGGATCGCGCCATGGTGTCACATCAACTTGCCAACGAAATTCTACGGCATCTTCGCCATCGGTAATAGCATCACACGTACCTGATTTTCCGCTGCTGTCCCACGACCCTTCAGCAACTAAAACAGCAAGGCGACTTTGTGCGACGCGTAAGGCAATGTCTTGATTACGCGCATGACTGGTGCCGCGCATTGCGGCGCTAATTCCAGCTAAGGCAACAGGCATCACCACTGCTAAAACCACAATGGCAATTAATACTTCAATTAAGGTGAATCCAGTGCGGCGTGTCATTGTTGTCATTGTTGTCATTGTTGAAAGTCCTCCGTGCGTAAACGCTGGCGGAATTCAATCGGACGACTTGGTGAAACAGCAGGCAATTGTGCGCCTGGGTAAATGGTTACGGATGCAAAGCGTTGTTTGGAAGCAAAGGTAAAACGTCCTGAAGGATCACTGCGGTGGTCAGGAAAAAATAATATGTCTATATAATCATGTGGCTCAGCAACGCCATCGGATCGTTCATAATTAAGCGTTACTTCATCAGCACCAGACTGTAAATAAATTGGTGGTGCATTATTATCGATTACTAAACCAGTTGCGGTGTCAATTGGTTCAATCATAGCTGTCAAATTAGTTTTATCGACGCGCAAGCGCACGATATTCCCATTACTAATAGACTGCTCTTGGCATGCATAGGCTTGATCACGCAGGCGTTTTGCTGCCATATCAATGGAAGCCGTATCGCGTAGATTGCCTAAACGGGCCCCAACTAAAGCGGCACCAATGCCAATTAATACCATAACAAGCAATAATTCTAATAATGTAAAACCACGGCGGTAGGATGAACGGGAAAGAGAAACTAAACCGCAGAGAGATGAAAAGACAGATAATTTCCTAAAGAAAGTATGATAATATTGAGATACTCTGATATTGTGATTATAGTCCTTAACCGCCTCTGTGCCCTCTGCGCCCTCTGCGGTTAATATGTCTTTTCTCCATAAATAGACAAACAACCACGCTGACGCGCGCTGTAAGCGGCGTTTGCTGTCACGCAAAAAAGCAGTGATCGTTTGGACAGACATTTATTCAGACCAGTTGGTGATATCATCACCGCCGCCTTCACGGCCATCAGGACCATTGGACCACAAATCAAAACCATCCTGGCGTTGTTGGCCTGGGTAACGATAGTTCCACGGATTTTCCCATTGATCTTTAGGCACAGAATTGCCATCAATATAAGGGCCCTGCCAAGATTTTGCTTTATCGCCACTTGGTGCTTCTACTAATACGCGCAAGCCTTCGCTGGCACTGGGAAATCGTCCCATATCTATTTCAAAACGATTGAGTGCTAAATTAAAATTTTCTAACTGGGTACCAGCCGCTTTAATTTTTGCTGATTGGCTTTGACCAACAAAACGTGAACCAACGATGCCAGCGAGTACCGCTAAAATGACCAGCACTAATAACAGCTCAAGAATGGTAAACGCACTTCTAGAAGTCCGGAGGTCCGGAAGTCCGGAAGTCCGGGAGTCTTGTATGCGCTTACTTAATTGAGACATGGAAGTACCTTTGCAGGTTGGAGACGTGAAAGTGTAACGGGCACGTGAAGGCCGTAGTTTTTTGCTCTGTGCATTAATATTTTTAATGTCGTTGTTTTGATTCGCGTTTGTAATTGTGCTCATTTAATTGCGCTCCAGAGATCAAAGATTGGTAACAACATGCCGACCACGATGGCGCCCACGAGCGAAGCCATGAGCAGCAAAAGCAACGGTTCTGCAAGTGAAACAAGTGTACGCAGACGACGGTCGAGATCACGTTCGCTCGTGTCAGCTAAACGTAATAATTCCTGCGGTAATCGCCCACTACTCTCCGCAACCGCTAAAGTTTCTAATGCGGTAGCAGGTAACATGACGCCAAGGCCACTGAGCGCGTTGCTCAGCGCTTCACCTTGGCGGACTTTTTCTATCGCCTCTTGCAAAGCCGTCGCCAACGATGCGTTGCCAATGGCTTCACGCGACACTGATAACGCGTGCATTAATGGAACGCCTGCTTTGAGGAGCGTACCAAGCATGCGGCAAAATCGTACGCGAGCGAGCGTGGCTTTAACAGTTCCAATGCCAGGAATACGTAATTGTGTGCGTTCCCACCACGCAGCGCCTGCGGGTGATGCGAGCAATGCTTTACCACCAAAAAATGCGACGACACCAGCAACAATAACCACCCAGCCATGATGCACTAAAATATGACTGGCTTGTTGAATAACTTGTGTCAGCCATGGCAGCTCACGATTAAATGACGCAAATAAAGTCGCGAAGCGTGGAATGAACCACACTAATAAAAAAGCAACAACACCGCCAGCAATAACTAATAATAAAATTGGATAAATTAATGCGGAGCCAACCCGGCCAACTAATTCTTTTGTGCGTTCCATATAATCAGATACTTGCTCAAGCACTAATTCTAAAAATCCGCCTGCTTCGCCAGCACGTACCATAGCAATAAATACGGGTGGAAAGAGCGTGCCTTGTGCGGCCATGGCATCGGCTAACGACGCACCATCGCGCACGCGCACATGAATTGCTGACCACGCCGCTTTTGCGGCTGGATGACTGGCCTCTTTTTCAATAACGGTTAATGCGCGCGATAACGGTACGCCAGCAGCAATTAATCCGCCCAGTGATCGTGCAAAATGAAGGACTTGTGCGGCTGGTACGCGTGCGCCCATTAATCCGCCAACGTTCGCGGCTTTAACTTCGGTTGGCACTAAACCTTGTGCTTCAATAGCACGTTGCGCGGCAATTGGGTCGTCTGCTTCAATGCGACCCGTGCGTGAGCGACCATCAGTTGCTAACGCGATGTAATCAAAGGCAGGCATACGTTTCCCTTCGGGAAACGAGCTGCGAGTTTAATGTTGTTTTCCTCTGGAAAAAAACATGAGAAATATCGTACGGCCAAATGGCGCGTTGCATGTGGCGGAAGCCAAACTTGTAGCTCGTAGCTTGTAGCTCGCAGCTCATCTTAAATTTCCTGCATGCGTATTACGTAAAATTTCTGCGAGTGAGGTTCTACCGTCGCGCACTAATTCTAATCCGCCGTCACGTAAAGAAAGTAATCCTTCTTTAACTGCGGTGTCGCGTAATTTTTGTGTCGAGGCACGTTCGCTGGCAGCATGTCGCAGTGCCGGGCTCATCGGCATGGTTTCAACAATCGCATTACGACCGCTATAACCAGTCTGATTACATTCGCGGCATCCTTGCGGTCCGAAAATATCACCACTGTGTCCAGGTAACATCATTAAGGCATCGTCGCGTTCAGCACCAGCTAATGGTTTTTTACATTTGGTGCATAATAAACGTACCAGACGTTGGGCGACGACTAATTCTAAGGTTGAGGCAACTAAATAGGGTTCGATGCCCATATCGACTAAACGTGTTACTGCACCAGGCGCATCGTTGGTGTGCAACGTCGATAACACTAAATGGCCAGTCAATGAGGCTTGTACGGCAATCTCAGCCGTTTCGCGATCGCGAATTTCACCGATCAAAACCACGTCAGGGTCATGACGTAATATAGCGCGTAAACCTTTTGCGAAGGTTAATCCGGTACGGGTGTCGATCTGAATTTGGTTAATACCGTCTAAGTGATATTCGACTGGATCTTCAATCGTTACAATTTTTAAATCGGGTTTATTAATGCGGGAGAGCCCTGCATACAGTGTAGTTGTTTTACCACTGCCAGTTGGACCAGTTAATAACACAATACCGTGCGGAATATCTAAGGCGTTTTGAAATAAGGTTAAATCACGGCCGGCCATGCCAGTCCCGCTTAATCCAACGAGTGCGGCAGAGCGATCTAATAAACGCAGCACCACTGCTTCGCCATGTAACATTGGAATAATACTGACACGCACATCGACTTCACGACCAGATAAGCGTAATTTAATACGACCATCTTGTGGGAGTCGTTTTTCGGCAATATCTAAACTCGCAAGAATTTTTAAGCGCGATACAATTGCTGCTTGTAAACGTCGTACTTCAGCGGGAATTTTTGCTTCCACTAATTCGCCATCAACGCGATAACGAACGGCAAAGCGTCCTTCAAACGGTTCAAAGTGCACGTCAGATGCACGACGTTCGAGCGCTTCTTGTAAAACTTGATTCACCAAACGAATAATACTGGCGTCTTCAGCAGCGTCGGCGAGATCAACTTCGGTACGTGCTTCTTCGCCTTTTCCTTCAACTAAACTTTGCACGGTGTCTGCGCCAACACCTAAATGTTCTCGTAGCGCAGCATGTAATAGTGATTGCGGAGCAATGACTAATTCTGGAAATAAACCATTGGCAGCAACGCGTACGGCATCAAGCGAGGTGTTGTCTAATGGATCAGCAACTGCAATGGTTAACGTGTCGTTGTTGGCGCTTGGAATTGGTAAGGCGCGTGCGGCTGCCCATACTCGTAACGGTACTTTTGCTAACCACGCTGGTTCTGGAACTAATTCACTTGGTAGCGTAACGACACGTAAGCCTAATAACGTCGCACACGCATCTGCAATTGCTGCTTCTTCTGCGACATCTGATAATGCATCTATAATGGAAGCACCACGTGCGAGATTTTCTGCGATGGTACTACGTTGGTGAACTTCTAACCCTAATTGGTCACATATTTGATCTACAATTGCAGGCATGGCTGACACAATCATGGTTGAGGGAGGCAGCATAATTTATGATCCTTCGATGCGGCGGCCTTTACAGACGTTCAAGTCGAAGAATACATACGACTAATTTTTTGTATGTTGTCATGATGTTGGCACTGTTTCTGCACGTGTATCTACGTCTGTCACCTGCGTGTCTTGTGCAGGAAATAGACAGATGAGAATTAATATCTCATTATAGAGGAATGTCGCGCACAGTACCAATAAACACAAGTGACATGGATTTATAACCCATTTCACTTGTGTTTTATAAATTAATCAAGCGTTCCGCGTTCGACCAACATGGCTTCTTGTTTTGCGGTTAATACGGAACGTAATTCATTACGTGCGGTTTTTAATACCGTATTAAATGCTTCACGCGCTTTGCGTAAGCGAGCAAGTGCACTGACAATTTCAGTTTCATTTGCCTGTGCATCGCCAGTGAGCGTTTTTAGTACTTTTGCGGCATCCTGAATTTCTTTTAACGTAGGTTCTAATTCAGTGTCGCCGAGCAACATGGTTGAATTGAACATACTGCCGCCTGAACCACCACGTCCGCGTCCAAATGGAGAACCGCTATTAGCACTTGGATCTACCATGCGGTGCTGTGATTGTAAATTTTCGACGCGTTCAATTAATGGTTGAATAGCGGTGAATTCTTCTGGACTCATGCCAATTTTTTTATTGAGTTCGGCTAAATCACGCGTCTTGCTTTCAGCAATACGTTCACGAATGCGTGGCATTTCTTTTTCCATGCGCTTTTGCATGACTTCCTGAATTTTTTGTTGGCCTTCAGGCGTACTTAAATCCACACCTTTTAATTCGGGATTTTCTTCGGCCATGCGTGCGAGCCATTGGGCGCGGCGGTCGTCGCTGCCACGGTTGCGGTCGCCGCCACGGTTGCGGTCGCCGCCATCGGTGGGAGCGCCGCCATCAGTAGGAGGCGCATCTTCAGCGAAGATGGCTAAGGGGGAGCATAAAGCGGCAATTGCCAAAAGATGAGTCAATTTGAACATAATATATCCTTGAAAGGGGGTACGAGTGCATCGTCGATCTGACAATGTTCTATATGAAGAACTGGCATTTATTTTGCATGAGATCTGTCAGCGGATGGTCAGATACGTATTCTGGCTCATTAACTGATAGATGTTGGTTTCAAGGTGTATTGGAACGCCGACGTTTGTTGCTGTAATGCCACAAATGATAAACGTGTAGGTAGGCTAGTTTTTATCAAATAGGCAAAAAGCCTGACGACGAATCTTGAGCAGACCATAAAAAGTCTGCACAGCGTTGTGCCGCTTGTTAGTTAAGCGTGCCGCGTGTGACCAATTGAGCTTCTTGTTTTACAGAGAGCACGGAACGTAACTCAAGCTGTGCTATTTTAAGTTCATACATAAAGTTTTCCCGTGCTAACCGTACACGTTTTAATAAATCATTTATTTCAGACACATTATCCGGTATGTCACGAGCCGCATCTTGTAGCGCTGTAATGGCATCAGCTATGGCTCTCACCGACGGTTCCATAGCTGTTTCACCCAATAAATATTTAGGATTTAAGGTCCAACTGCTTTGGCTTCCTTTTTTGCCATTTATTAATGGATCAATCATGTAACGTTGGGCTTGCAAATTTTCTACGCGTTCAATCAAAGGTTTAATGGCAGAAAATTCTTCTGTGCTTAATGCAAATTCTATATGGAGCGCGTCAAAATCTTGAGCTTGACGTTCCGCAATTTTTTCGCGCATGCGCATACCCCATTTTTCATACTGTTCCTCTCTGAGTTGTTGCGCACGGGTTTTAGCTTCTGAGGTTTTGACGCTGTTGCCTGCCGCACCTTTATCTGTGTGAACAGTCACGCCAGTAGGTCTGTCGATATCAGTTTTGGTATCAGCTGCTGATAGGGAAGATGGGGCAACCATGGTTGCGATAGCCACCATGGCCGCGATGAGCTGAGCATGTATCATGTACGGTCCTCTGGTCAGATTTGGTCAGGGCAAAACGGTAGCTTTAGCCAAATTCCCTATTTGGACGCACTCTCCTGGAATGCCTTTCAGCATTCATTTTTTCACTACTGTCACGTTTAAACAGCGCTTTCCTTGGATTATTGACATGATCCCATCGCCCAACCATAAACAGGCTCACATAAACCCATATTATTTCTCATACCTGACTTGCTTTATCAAAACCCTCCATACCCTCCCCGCCCCACTGTCACACTTAGGAGTGTAGGTTAGATATGATTCGCGTAGAAGCTCGTTCAGGTGAACCACTCGAAAAAACCTTGCGCCGTTTCAAAAAGCGCTGCGAAAAAGAAGGTTTGACGAAAGATATCAAAAAGAATCTCTACTACGACAAGCCAAGTGAAGTTAAGCGTCGTGAATCGCGCAAACTGGAAAAACGTTTGTTGCAAGAAAAGTTAGAAGCGAAAGCCGCTCTGCGTCACCGCTAATTGTAAGTACTTTGCTGCGGGAATATTCCTGTCGCTGACCTGTATATATGCTAAACAACCCTCGCCAGATTCGGCGGGGGTTGTTGTTTTTACATCGCAACGAACATGCAGCTATGCCTGTCCCTGATGTCATGACGTTGTCACAACAATGGTTAATTGAATTACCATCCTGCGACTCAACAAACGCATGGGCATTATCGCACCTGCAAGCGCTGCGTCATGGTGCTTGTATTTATACGACCAAGCAAACCGCTGGACGTGGTCGTGATGGAAAAACCTGGCAATCTCCGCCTGGTGTCCTGACAGCGAGTTTCGTCTTATCATTACATGATCAGGTACCTGTGACGCATTTAGCGTTGGCTGCTGGTTTAGCGCTAGCACATGTAGTCGATGATCTCGGAGCGAGCGCATCTGTGCAAATAAAATGGCCGAATGATTGTTATATGAATGGCCTAAAATTAGCAGGTATCTTATGCGAACGGCCCGCCAGTACCTGTGGACATGTGGTTGTGGGAATTGGTTGTAATATATCAGTTAATCTCTCTGAATTAATGCAGTGCACACCTACGCCGACGCGTTTAGCAGATTACGTTGATAAGCTGCCAACGGATTTTGACATCTTACAGGGCATTCGTCGTTATTTATTAGAAGCGACTGGATTATTAGCCGCTGGTGGTTGGAAACATGTGCTCGAGCAGATGCAAAACCGAGATTATTTATTTGGAAAATCACTGACGGTGCAGGCAGGCTCTACCACGACCGCAGGCATAGGCGCAGGCATTGATGAACAAGGGCGGTTGTTAGTGAAAGCGGAACAAGGTAACGTCCAAGCGCTGTTCAGTGGTCACGTCCAGCTGCGCGATACTGCCAGTCATTAAGCGTCTTACAGGAAAAAGTCGTGGGCAGTGCATCAATACGGTGTGCTGCTAAAGAAGAGTTTTTGCTGGGCTGCTTCCGTTTTTGGGTGTAAACGAGTTCCATGCAAAAACGCTTACTAATAGTCATTGCAGCGATGATTGCGCTGTTGGCGAGCGCCGGATGTGCACGAGCACCGTCGGCCGATTCGGTATCTCGTAATCAGCCACCAACTATTACGTCACCTGAAGGTCACGGTCGCCAATACAATGATTGGCCTGTCTATTTGTGGTTTGATGCTTTTTAAAATTATTTAATTCAACAGAGATAAAAAAAGCCACGTCAATCGACGTGGCTTTTTTTATCTGAAAATGAATTAGGCTAAAGTGGCTTCAACTTCAACGGGGGCGGCATAATCAATGCCATCAACTTCAAAACCAAATAATTGGCGGAATTCTTGTTTAAAGCCAGCGTAGTCACTGATGTCTAATAAATTTTCTGTGGTGACCTGTTCCCATAATTGTGAGGTAGCCGCTTGGACATCGTCACGCATTTCCCAATCATCAACTCGAATGCGACCGTGTTCATCTAAGTGCGGATTTTTTCCTGGCGCTAAATGATCCTTCCATAAACGCACCGTTTGTTCGATAGTGCCCTCATGACATTTTTTTTCTTTCATCACTTTATATAATAAACTGATATACAGTGGAACAACGGGAATAGCACTCGATGCCTGCGTGACCAACGCTTTATTAACGCTGACATAGGCAGCGCCACCAAGTGGTTTTAATACGGTATCGGTAATAGTTTTAGCGGTTGCTTCTAAATGATCTTTTGCTCGGCCAATAGTACCTGCGCGGTAAATCGCATGGGTTAATGCCGGTCCAATATAACTATAGGCAACGGCGCGGCAGTTTGGCGCTAATAAATCTGCGTCTTTTAATGCCTGCATCCACAACAGCCAATCATCACCACCCATTACTTTAACCGTAGCTTCGATATCAGCTTCTTCAGCTGGGTTAATCGTCACTGGTTTAATAGCGCCGCTATCAAGATCGATGGTTTTACTATTAAATGCCGGTCCAATTGGTTTTAAGGTACTGGTGTAGGTAATTCCAGTTGCGGGGTCGGTGCGTTTTGGAGTCGCAACACTGTAGACCACACAATCTAATTTTCCGAAGCGTGCTTTTAAGGCAGCGATGACGGCGTCTTTACCTTCTTTAGAAAACGCATCGCCGTTAATGGTTTCAATAGTTTTACCGCTCGCCTTCGCAGCGCGATGCACTTCCGCTAAATTATAAAAGCCACCAGAGCCCGGTTTATTTTCTTTACCTGGTCGTTCAAAACAGGCGCCTAACACTTTTGCGCCATGTCCCCATGCCAAGGTGATGAGTGAGGATAAACCATAGCCAGCACTCGAACCAATCACCAACGCATTGCCGATGCCAGAGCCGGGCCCACCTTTAGTAGCGATATCAATTTGACGCTGGACGTTCTTAGCGCAGCCACCGGGATGCGCGGTTAAGCAAATGAAGCCACGGATACGCGGGTTGATGACGGTTTCGGTCATAAGTCAGACTCACTTTCGGGGGCGCACCATGGGGAAATAAAGGCAAAGCGCAATCTTGCTTCGAGTGCGTCCGGAAGTCCGGAAGTCCGGAAGTCCGGAAGTCCTGCGGGATTGGGACATAAATTAAGGGTGCACAGTCAACTTGTCACTGCAGAAAGGTGTTCGCTGCGCTCACGGCGCGAAGCGCCACCTTACTGTAGTCGCAAGCCTTGTGTACTTCGTCCGTTAATGTGATTGATCGATGACTTCCAGACTTCCGGACTTCTCCTCATTTGGACAAAATAAATTACTTTTGTAAGTTAATCTTATAACTAGTATAATAGTTATCATTTTAAATAATAAGATGATGACAGGTTGGAAAATTTCATCTAGACTTTTATACAATTATTTGCATCTTTCGCGACCCGACAGTCAGTCGGTAGTCAATTTTACCCGTTTGAGAGCGACATTGGTTGCTCCAAACCACAAGATGAGGCAATCATGCTCCAGAAAACCACAAGTGGCGGCGACAAAGTCATCCAGTGTTTGGAACGTGAAGGTGTAGAAGTCATTTACGGCTACTCAGGTGGCGCGGCTATGCCGATCTTTGACGCCTTGGTTGACTCTAAAGTCAAATTCGTGCTCGTTCGTCATGAACAAGGCGCGACACACATGGCAGATGGCTATGCTCGCGCCACCGGCAAGCCGGGTGTGGTCTTGGTGACCTCTGGCCCAGGCGCGACCAATTGCGTGACCGGACTGTTAACAGCACTCATGGACTCAGTCCCCATGATTGTGCTGACCGGCCAAACCATATCGCCGATGTTGGGCAAAGACGCCTTCCAAGAAGCCGACGTAACCGGGATTACCTATCCCGTCGTGAAGCACAGTTATTTAGTTAAAAATGCCGCGGATATTCCGCGTGTCATGAAAGAAGCATTTCACATTGCGACGACCGGTCGTCCCGGTCCAGTATTAATTGATTTACCAAAGGATATTACTCAAGGTCCGTGCACGGCGCCATTTGTTGATGAAGTTAATTTACCCGGCTACCACATTCCTGGCCGTGCTGATGTGGATTTATTAAAAAAGACCGCAGAATTAATTTCCAAGAGCAAGAAACCAGTCCTCTACGTTGGGCACGGCGCGGTTATTTCCGGTGCTGGCAAAGCCATCATGCAATTAGCGGAAAAATTAAATGCGCCGATTGTAAACACGTTGTTGGGTAAGGGTGCCTGTTCTGAAGATCATCCATTGAATCAAGGCATGCTCGGCATGCACGGTACTGCTTATGCGAATAAGACGGTTGCTGGTTGTGATATGATCATGGCTATTGGCGCTCGTTGGGATGACCGTATCACCGGTAAATTGAGCGAATTTTGTAAAGAAGCGACCAAAATACACGTCGATATCGATGTTGCTGAATTTAATAAAATTATTCGTCCAGATGTGAGTTTAGCAGGTGATGCTAAATTGGTTATCGAAGACCTGATTCCGTTAGTCGACAAACTGGATACGACGGAGTGGTTAAAAGATATTAACGGTTGGCGTAAAGCATTCCCGTTGAAATATCCAAAAAAAGGTGGACTGCGTGCACAATACGTACTTGATCGCTTAGATAAATTAGGTGGCCGTGAATGCATCATAACCACCGACGTAGGCCAACATCAAATGTGGGCGGCGCAATTCTGCCTGACCACCAAGAATCGTCATTGGTTATCCAGTGGTGGCGCGGGCACCATGGGTTTTGGTTTTCCATCGGCAATTGGTGCAGCCATGGCGACTGGGAAATCAACGTGGTGTATCGTTGGTGATGGCGGTTTCCAAATGACTTTATGCGAATTAGCCACCGCTGCTTTACAAAAAGTACCAGTTAAAATCCTTATTATTAATAACAGTTATTTAGGTATGATTCGCCAATGGCAGGAATTATTCTTTGATAATCGTCTCTCAGGCGCTGACCTCGAGGGTAATCCGGACTTTGTTAAATTAGCGGCAGCCTATGGCGTCCCAGGCAAGCGCGTAAAACGAGCTGGTGATGTCGACAAGGCGATCAAATGGGCCATGAACTACAATGAAGGTCCGTGTTTAATCGAAGCAGAAGTGGTTAAGGAAGACAACGTATTTCCAATGATCCCAGCCGGTGCGCCATTGACCGGGATGATTATTGAGAAACCAAAAATGAAGATGGAAAAACCGACCGGATCGACTTGATGGCGACGAGCTCGTTACGCGAAGCTCGCAACATACCATTAAACAATAAAATCTTAGGAAAATAAATTATGCCTCCTGCTGTACCCGCCACTGAAAAAATTGAAGCACGCGGATCAAAATTTGAAGTAGATCCCGGCAAAGCGCCACGTCGTGATATTATTACCGATATTATTACCCAACCTTTGCACACCATTTCATTATTAGTGCGCAATAAACCAGGCGTGCTCTGCCGTGTCGCCATGGTCTTTGCCCGTCGCGGTTATAATTTAGAATCGCTGGTGGTTTCGCCAGCATTATGGAATGTTGCTGATGGATTTGCCCCAGGTGAATTTTCTCGCATGACCATCACCTGTTCTGGTGATCCCGATACTTTAGAGCAAATTATCAAGCAGCTCGAAAAGTTAATTGATGTGGTGCATGCCATTGATCACACTGGTCAATCAGTCATCGAATGTGAACTAGCTTTAGTGAAATTAAAAGCTGGTATCAAAGAACGCACTGAAATCTTGCAAGTTGCCGATAATTTTAAAGCCAAGGTTACTGACTATGGCTCAGACTCGATGATACTGCGTTGTTCGGGCGAAACTGAAAAATTAGATGCGTTCATTGGTTTGCTCAAGCCATTTGGCATTATCGAATTAGTCCGCAGTGGGAAAATATTGATGGCGCGTGGCTTAGACGAGACCTGATGAAAGCGGGGTTGATCCGTTGGGGTCTACTTCTCAGTGGTGCCACGATGGGCCTCCTAATTGGCATTACCCATTTTTTTATTATTGAGCATTATCGCGGACCATTTGCTAAAGATAGTTTGGCCTTGTTTGGCTCCATTATTTCGGCGCTGGCAGTTTTTTATTTAGTGATTTATGTCACTGGTTTTGTCGGGTACCGAATGATGCATGGTTATTACGAAGCAGAACGCGTCAGAAAAACTGGCTCAAAACAATTACTCCTTATGCATGTTTTCATTGTGTTCATTGCAATTGCTGGATGGTTTATCCCATGAAAACAGATGTATTTGGTCTGACAAATGACGAATTTTCACAAGCCGCACGTTTTGTTTTGCCCAAAGGTCATGGCATCAGCCCACAATTATATGCACAGATCATGGATGAAGGTGAATTTGCTCCTGAAAAATTTCCCATTTCGGTAGAATCAAAAAAAATTTGGCATCAGCATTTTAAAGCAGATTTATTTGAGATAGTCAAAGTTGTTGAGGAAGATGGCGAATTTGGCACGACCTCAAAAGCAATCTTAAAAACTCACGATGGTTATGAAATTGAATGTGTGCGTATCCCGATGCGCATGCAACAACGTGACGCTGACAACGGTGATGTCGGTTCGTTGCCTCAAAACGACATTGATTACACCTTATGTTTATCAAGCCAGGTCGGTTGTAAAATGGGGTGTACGTTTTGTGAAACAGGACGTATGGGATTAATTCGGCATTTAACTGCAGCTGAAATTGTCAGTGAAGTTATTACCGTTCGCGCAAAACTCGGTTGGCACGTGCGCAATATTGTATTTATGGGCATGGGTGAAGCGTTGGATAATGCGGATAATGTTATTCAAGCCTTGAAAGTGTTGGTAGAAAAACGTGGCCTACATTTCAGTCAGGAACGTTTAACAGTTTGCACATCTGGCCACGCGGAAGGCATAACGCAATTAGCTGCATTGGGATGGAAACGCTTAAATTTATCAATTAGTTTAAATGCGGCCAACGATGAGGCACGTTCACGCGTCATGCCAGTAAATCGTAAAACACCCTTAGCCGCATTACAAAAAATACTCGCAGCTTATCCGCAGCGACGAAATTTTATTTTAGGGGTTAATTATTGTTTAATGCCAGGCATGAACGACACACGACAAGACGCTAGTGATATTGCGTTATTTTGTAAACCGCTTGGACGCGTAATTATTAATGTCATCCCGTATAATCCTGGGAATGCACCACTGACCAGAGCACCACAGGAAGATGAAATTGTGCAGTTTATCAGCTGGTTACGTGAAGAAGGTTTGCCCGTTCGTCGCCGCATTACCAAAGGACGCTCAATTATGGCTGCCTGCGGACAATTGGGGAATGTTGAATTGCGGAAAAAGCCAAAGGTGACTACGGTTTAAGTTGAGCCAGTTTTTGGTGACGGCGAATAATATGTGGGATCAGTTTAAATAAAATAAACGTACAAACGACCGATTGGATTAATAATATCCATCCCCACACGTTGTGCTGTCTTATAACCACGGTGTCAGCAAATCCAGGGTCGCTAGTAATAGCAGGGCGGTTTTTTAAAAACTCGCCGTAAAAATTTGTTTCCTTATGATTGATGCCAGCAGCTATTTTATCTGCCTCATAGGTCTGATAAGCCAGTTTTTCTGATTTTCCAAATGATAATTCTTTTTGATATTGTAGGCGCAATTTATCTGCCGGTGTTTTTATTAAACTTTCCATTTTCCCTTGCTGAATTCTGCAGTGATTAATAAGTTTGTTTTGAATTTCTTTATCAGGCCAATACTTTTCAGCTAATTCACACGTGCGTTCATAGGCATTCCAGGCAATCATCCATTGGTTGAGCCCTTCCATAGTATGGGCTAAAGCGAGCGATAAATGTGGATTTGCCCCGCCACCTAATGTCCAAATACCAACAAAGGCAAGGGTTGGCTCGTCAAATGGTATATGGTTTCGTGAAATATTTTTATCTAATTCAGTTGCGTCAGGTAAATAACAGACCTGTCTCCATGTTGAAGATAAATTACGGCTATGAGGTATTGAATTACGAATTATTTCAACCAACTGGCGGTCTTCTTCTGAGCGTGGACCTTTTTTTAATCGATCTAAATCATTTGTTGTATTAAGTTCGTGTAAAAGTTTCCGAGGAATACCTCGCTCGGAAATATATTTATGAGATACTTCCTCCCAATTGTTCCCAAACATATCATAGGAAGTTAATATAGTTTGGTCTTTGCACGCTTCTAATAAATAACGAATAGCAATAACCTGCCATTTTTCTCGACCAAAGTGAGCGTTGGGATTTATTACCACGGCCTTTTCTATGTAAGACAAGCCTTCTTTGACTTTTTCCAACGCATCATCATTTTTAGCAATAGCATCTTTCATGTGTGCGTGCACCAACAACGTGCCCAGATTTGCATACGTGGTATATAAAACTAAGTCGGGATTAGAGCGTTCTGAATTAGGCCGATTATTTAAATGAGCGAATTTTTCTCTTAAAAGAGGAATGCCGTCACTCGGTTTTCCAAGGCGATCACATTCTACAGCATAATCATCAACTAACGCATAGTAGACATCATCCTTTTTAGAGTCGGCAGCTTGATATTTATTTAATAACTGTTTTGTATTGGAATGACGATGCTCATACCAAGCGGGACCATGAAAATAAAATCGTTCGTGTATAACGTCATGAACCATAGCTAGTGATAGCGCTGACTCGCCTTCTTTTTTTGGAATGACCCACGGTGCAGGGGCGAGAATGTTATTTTGTAAAAAAAATGGTAAATTACCATTTTGCTGCATCATGAAAATAGTTGGTAATGAAACAACGATAATTATGGCTGCTAATATGATGATTAATATAATGCGCATAAAAACCTCTATTAACTATTAACTATTATCTATTTTGTGGTTTTAAGAGGGCAAATTTTCTTTCTTGTTTAATCCAAACTCCTACCAACCCGGTTAATGCGATAGTTGGTAAAAGTAATAAAATAAACGCAAAAGTTACAGATTTTTCTTTGCTGACGGACATAATTCCATATCCACTGACAAACTGCTGTTCATCGGATTCAGTCGCGGAGTCATTCAAGCAAGCTCCAAGTGGGCTAATGACCAGGCACAAAAAAACTATCGCCAAACGAATTCGCCACATGGTTATCTCCGTGCTTAGAGAACAATGGTAGTATAACTCATCGGGTAAACGACGGTTCGTTAACTACACCGTGGTAAGTAACTGCTGAGGCACACATTCAGCATAAGGCGACTTTCTTAGGATTAATTTTTTAAAGGGCATTAGCCGAGGTTTTTGCAGCCGCATTTTACAGATTACATAGATATGACTTCTCATAGGCATTAGGTGAGTCTTGATCTGGGATCGAGCGTCCGCTGATTTCTACTGGACCCAGAGCTTGAGATGCGGATTGTGCGACCTCACGCACGGAGAATGAGCCATGGCAGCACTCGTCGGCATCATTATGGGATCGACGTCGGATTGGGAGACCATGCAACATGCGGCAGAGACGTTGACCTCCTTAGGAATAGCGCATGAGGTGCAGGTGGTTTCCGCACATCGGACGCCGGATTTATTAATGGAGTATGCCGGCTCCGCTGAATCACGTGGCTTGCGTGTAATAATTGCTGGTGCCGGAGGCGCGGCGCATTTGCCTGGGATGTGCGCTGCGAAAACCACGGTGCCTGTCCTTGGTGTGCCGGTCGAATCAAAAGCACTCAAAGGTATGG
>JAHEDF010000382.1 GCA_024641365.1 Planctomycetota bacterium
TCCAATCAAACCCCTCTGCGATAATTTCCATTTGCGCATCTGCTGGAACTAATTCATTAAATGCAGGATCTAGACGCTCAAAAGTTCCTACTGTTTTCACGGCCATGGCTCCTGTTGTGCGCGACGTGTCGTTACATCCACTCATGGTGATGACGCCACTCGCTAAAAAAAATAACGCTGCGGTGGTGAGTGTTCGTCGCATATGGTTACTCCTGTTTTGGTAGAAAAGGGTTTCTAACAAGCCGGGACAAAGGCAACCGTTTCTCGCGGCACTTGAGAATTAGCCTCGCAAACACACCAGGGAAAGTTCAGGTGCTTAACAGGTGTCATTTTTATTTCTGACATTGCGATAACGACATTTTCTACACCATATCAGGCATGAATACCACACTCGCAGCTGATTTATGTACGTTTATAGATGCTGGTCCTAGTCCTGCATTAGCGGCACAAGCGCTCACTAAGGAGTTAACGACGGCAGGATTTCACGCCGTGTCGGCTACGGCCTCAACGTGGGATTTACAACCAGGGCGTTATTATGTGCACAGTGGTGCGTCGGTAATCGCATTTGTTGTGCACAACAAAAATATTCATCATTTTCGCTTAATTGGTGCGCATACCGACTCACCACATTTACGCTTAAAACCACGAGCCGCTTACCACAACGAAGGATACCGACAATTAGGCGTCGAAATCTATGGCGGTGTTTTACTAAATAGCTGGCTGGATCGTGATTTAGGAATTGCTGGTACTATTTTCACCACTGATGGCACTGAACACCTGATTAAAATTCACCAGCCGCTTGCACGTGTGCCACAATTAGCAATTCATTTAGATCAAAAAATTCGCGCTGATGGACTTAAATTAAATGCGCAACAACACCTTGCTCCTCTGTGGGGATTAGCTGATAAAAATGATCCACTCGATGCCCTCATGTCGTTACTTGCTGATGCTGCACACGTCAAAGCTGCAGATATTGTGAGTCATGATTTATCACTTTATGATTTAACGCCCAGTACCTGTGGTGGCGGTCAAAATGCATTTATTTTTGCACCACGTTTAGATAATTTAGCGTCATGCCATGCTGGATTACGTGCGTTAGTAGCTGCACAACCGGCCAATGAAAATGCAATTTCAGTATTGGCCTGTTTTGATCACGAGGAAATTGGCAGCCAAAGTGCAACGGGAGCTGAAGGCCCATTACTCGCTACTGTTTTAGAACGTATTGCCATCGAATGCGGACTGTCGCGTAGTGCCTATTTAGCAGCACTGGCAAATAGCATGATGATTTCTGCCGACATGGCACACGCCGTTCATCCGAATTACAGCGACGTCCACGAACCACGACACAAACCACTCATGGGCCAAGGACCAGTTATTAAAAGTAATCACAATGTTCGCTATGCGACCACTGCTGCATCGGCTGCAGCCATTCGCATCATTGCTAAAAAAGCTGATGTACCGCTCCAGGATTTTGTCACCCGAACCGACTTGGGATGCGGCAGCACTATTGGACCAACAACAGCAGCTAAATTAGGCATTGCAGTAGTTGATCTGGGTTCTCCCATGTTGTCTATGCACAGTGCGCGTGAATGTGCTGGGACAGCAGATCATACTTCCTATGTTCATTTAATGACTGCCTTTTATCAAAATAAATAAAAATTAATGTAAATAAGCATTTACAGACGACATAAAAATACCTGACGGGTATGATTTGATCGTCAGGTATTTTTTAGCACATTGCGCTGATATGTCTTATGCAAACTCGTCGTAAATTGCACGAATAGCGCCAGCTAGCTCGGCTTCTTCGACACCGACGATAATATTTTGTTCGCTCGATCCTTGATCAATCATACGGATATTAACACGCGCCTTTGCTAGCGAAGTAAATAAGCGCGCTGCCGTACCTACCGCATGGTTCATACCTTGGCCCACGGTCGCAATTAATGCCATGCCAGGCATTACCTTTATAACATCAGGTTTTACCGTTCCCTGTAAATCTTCTATGACTCGTTCTATTTTGCTGACTTGCTTACTGTCTTGTAAATTTTTATCCGCCACAATCACCGACATCGTGTCAATGCCCGTTGGTGTGTGTTCATAACTAATACCAAGACTTTCAAAAACATCTAACACGCGACGACCAAAACCAACTTCAGCGTTCATCATTGCTTTTTCTAAATAAATAACCGTAAATCCTTTGGTGCCCGCAATGCCGACCACGACTTGATTTTTTGGATCACGTTCAGCAACGATCATCGTGCCTGCATCAGCTGGATTATTGGTATTTTTAATATTGATCGGAATTCCTTTGGCGCGAACCGGAAACACCGCTTCTTCATGTAAAACACTGGCTCCCATATACGACAATTCGCGTAATTCTTTATAGGTAATTTCAGCGATTGGCTTTGCTTCCGCCACAATACGTGGGTCGGTCATTAAAACGCCGGAAACGTCCGTCCAATTTTCATAGAGATTTGCATTCAGAGCATTCGCAACAATAGCTCCCGTAACGTCTGAACCACCACGACTAAAGGTCTTTATGTCACCATTCGATGCTTGACCATAAAATCCAGGAATCACATAACGCCCAGGACCTGAACAACGTTGTTTAATTAAATCGAAAGATTTTGGATCTAAACGGCCAGCACGATCAAAGAAAATAACCTCTGCCGCATCAATATATTCTGCGTCTAATAATGCTGCTATAATATGGCCATGGATAGCTTCGCCGCGACTAGCAGCGTAATCCGCAATCGCGCCTGACTGTATTTGATCATGAGCCGTTTGTAATTCAGCACTGAGATCTAACCGCAAACCTAATTCTTTAATAATAGTGATAAAGCGCTGTGATATTTTTTCCCACACCGGATCAATTGGTTGACCTTCCGCCGCTAAATGGCGGCATAAATATAATAAATCAGTGATTTGGTGTCTTTTGCTTCTGCCTTTCCCGGCGCAGACGGAACAATGATGCGTCGCGTTGGATCGGCTTCGATGATCGCTTTTACTTTTCGCAGCTGTGCGGCGGTCGCAACTGAGGTACCACCAAACTTGGCAATTTTTACGACCGACGATAACGAGGCATTCATAGCGCGACTCCTGCGGTAGCTGACAAACAGCTCACCGGTTCAAGAAGGTCGCACACGCTAACAAGCGCGCCAAAAATGAAATGGGCGGGGATGTCCCCGCCCATTTTCCCGTAAAAACTGCGCTTTTTAATTATTAATGAGGTTTACCGAACTGACCACACGTGTGACCTGGATGCCCCACGGCGAGAACGGTGGTTGGCCTTCGGCAGACAGCAGATCATCGTTGAAGTTCATGAGACGTTTTGGTGCGCCGTAATAACCTAAGGCTGCACCAATATAATTCCGACCATAGCGCAAACGATTGAGCACCACCATACTACCTAAATAGCGAAATTCACGTGATCCAGCTTCAACAAAACGGCAGAGATTATGCGTACCGCCACTGCCTTCATCCCAACCATTTTCGCTATCAGTCGGAATATTATTTATCACTAATGACACGTTATAGGTTGTCGTCGTGCCGGTTGGACGAACATTCCAAGCTGCGTTACTATCTTTCCAGGCATTGGTGAGCATCGTCACGCCATCCGCATATAACCCGCATGGCGGTAATTCATTTTTACTGTCTCTGGTGATATTGTAGTCACCCTGAATATAGCAATGGTTCGGAGTAATAACTGTCAGACCTTGTAGACGACCACTCTTTTGCGTCATGCCCCAATTAATGGTGGCACCATTTTTTACCCGTACTTGTTTGGTAAACGGATAAACCGCCCATGTGCTGAAATTAGGATCGCCGATATAATATGGTTTATCTGTGGGGGTGTTTGTTTTTCCGGTTTTTACGCTGCCAATAATTGGGTAGAATCCTTGGGTAAATTGATCGACGGGTTTTGCCGTTAGCGAAACCTGACCTGGGTTCTGAATTGGATGATTAGTAAATGGGGCGTGTGGATCAAAAATTGGTCTGGTCAAATCGTCAGAAGCTTTTCCTAACCGCGGCGTACGGTGAACATAAATTAGTCCATTAAACATAGTGCGTGTTGGTATAGTTTCATCTAACTTCGTACCAGGACGTATGGCACCCCACGCAGTAGAGCGAATTAATGTTTGAATGCGTTCTAAATTTAAAGTAAGTACACTTACTTTATAGTTGGGCGCATTCGCATCTTCTATTAAACCAAGCCGTCTATAAGAATCCGCTTCGCGGTAATTCATAAAACGATCTTCCGTAACTGGCAATAATTTAATATCTGTATAACCATCTACTTCGGTTTTCGTAACTGGGTCATAAATACCAAAAAAGGTGTCGGTAATATCGACGGGTTCGCCGTTTTCTAAACCAAAATAAATCACATAATTACGTGCTAAGTAACAAGACATTGCTTGAGCAAATGCAACATCACTCGGGTATTTGGCTCTTTCAGGGTATTGTGACGGAAGACCAGTAATATCTTTG
>JAHEDF010000027.1 GCA_024641365.1 Planctomycetota bacterium
CGTGCATGATGATATGGTGAAAAAAATTGCAGACTTAGCGCGGCAATGTGCTAGCGCAAAGGGACGTCCACAGGACATAGAGTGGGCAATAAAAGACAATAAATTATATTTATTACAATCACGGCCCATTACGACGTTAGCGCAGGTGCCAGATCCAGATGGACGACCGGCATTGTGGGATAATAGCAATATTGCTGAGAGTTATGGTGGTGTCACCACACCATTGACTTATAGTTTTGCGCGGCGTGCCTATGAAGAAGTTTATCGGCAATTCTGTCGCATGATGGGTGTGCGATCCGCTGTTATTGAGGCGCATGCAGCAACATTTCGTTGTATGATTGGCTGTATTCGCGGACGAGTTTATTATGATTTATTAAATTGGTATCGGGTATTGGCGTTATTACCCGGATTTCATATGAATCGTGGTTTTATGGAACAAATGATGGGGGTTAAAGAAGGATTGCCTCCAGCGTTAGCAGATGAATTTGCCCCACCGAGTCGTGTTCAGCGTCTGCGGGATAGTTGCCGTTTTATAGGGAGTTTACTTGGGTTAATAAAAAATCATCTCACCATGTCGAAGCAAATTCGTGGTTTTTATGCACGTTTATCAGACGCACTTGCACCACCACCAATTCCTTTGGAGTTACAACGGGCTGATGAATTGGTAACATCGTATCGTGTTCTTGAAGACAAATTATTAACCCGTTGGGACGCACCACTCACCAACGACTTTTTTGCTATGATATTTTATGGTGTGCTACGTAAGGTGTGCGAAAAATGGTGTGGGGATACTGATAGTACGATTCAAAACGATTTAGTCGGGGGTGAAGGCGGAGTGGTAAGCGCCGAGCCAGCAATGCGTGTTCGTGAAATGGCAGCATTAATTCGTGCAGATGACGACTTTGCAGAGTTACTTCGTAGTGGCCATCTAGCGGCAATAATCACACAAGCCCGAACACGGCCAAATTTTTGGGACGCTTACACCAATTATTTGCAGCGTTTTGGTGATCGATGCCTTGAAGAATTAAAATTAGAAAGCGCAACATTGCATGATGACCCGTTACCCTTGTTGCGAGCAATTGGTCACTTTGCTGCACGATCATCTCATGTTGCAGTTGATCATGCGCAAGTTGCACGTTTTGCCGCAGAGGAACGTGTTACATCTGCCTTGCGCGGTCATCCGATTCGCAAAATATTATTTAATTGGGTGCTAAAAAATACCCGCGCTCGTGTGCGTGACCGAGAAAACTTACGGTTTGAACGTACGCGTTTATTTGGACAGGTCCGTCGTATTGTGGTTGAATTAGGTAAAAGGTTGGCCGCAGTAAGTATGTTAGACGATGCACGAGCGGTATTTTATTTAGAGATTGAAGAATTATTAGGATTTGTGACAGGGACTGCGACGTGCCATGATATACGAGCGCTTTCTGGGGCCAGACAACAGGCTTATAAATCCTATCAAGCGGAATCTGGTCCAGCAGACCGCTTTCCAACTTGTGGTTGGATTAATGTAACGAATGCGTTTCGCGATGATCGCGTAGTTTCGGCAGTAACCGAGATCTCTGGAGATAGTTGTAAGGGGACAGGTTGTTGCCCAGGAGTTGTGCGTGGCATAGCACGTGTTGTGCGCGATCCCCGTGGTGTCGAATTACCGAGTGGCAGCATATTAGTGGCAGAACGAACTGATCCGGGTTGGATTATGTTATTTCCTGCTGCCGCAGGGTTAGTAGTCGAACGCGGCAGTTTATTATCGCACAGTGCAATTGTCGCACGCGAATTAGGGCTGCCCGCAGTGGTCGGAGTTGAGCGTTGTACGACCTGGATAAAAGATGGCGATATGATTGAATTAGACGGCAGTACCGGCATGGTGCGAAAGGTGCAAAACGTATGACCGAAGTTGCTGCCCATGCTGAATTTTCAGCTGTTCGTTATGCTCAATGTTGGGAAGATGCTGACATTTTATTATCAGGATTAGCTATTAATCCTGGCGACACCTGTGTCGGTATTGCGTCAGCTGGAGATAATTGTTTAGCAATGTTGACAAAAGACCCGCAGCGCGTCATTGCGGTCGATTTAAATCCAGCGCAATTAGCCTGTGTTGAATTACGCGTAGCTGCGTATCGAACCTTAGAGCATGCCGAATTATTGCGTTTAATTGGCAGTAGGCCGGGTGACGATCGCATCAATTTATACCAACGGTGTCGATCACAGTTGTCGGATGATGCGCAACGATTTTGGGATACACACCAAACCGATGTCAGTAACGGCATTGGTAGCGCAGGAAAATTCGAACGTTATTTTACCATGTTTCGCACGCGTATTTTGTCGCTAGTCCATCGGCGGCGAACGGTTGATGAATTAATGATGCCACGAACACGCGATGAACGGGTGAATTTTTATCAGCATCGATGGAATTCATGGCGTTGGCGATTATTGTTCGCGATTTTCTTTTCACGATTTGTCATGGGTAAAAAAGGGCGAGACCCTGCATTTTTTCGTTATGTTCAAGGATCCGTCGCCGATCGCATACGCAGCCGTGCCGAACATGCATTGACTGAATTAGCGCCGCAAGAAAATCCTTATTTGTATTGGATTTTATATGGCACGCATGGTGATGCTTTGCCGCTTGCATTGCGACCAGAACATTTTGACATCATTCGTCAACGCTTAGATCGTTTTTCTTGGCAATTAGGTACAGTGGAAAATGCACTTGAAAAATTAGGGCCGCGCAGTGTTGACCGATTTAATTTAAGCGACATTTTTGAATATATGGGACCAGATGTTTATCGACAGGCACTTGAGCGTATGGTTGTAGCGGGACGTCCTGGTGGGCGATTACTCTATTGGAATATGCTTGTGCCTCGAAGTCGGCCTCAAGAAATGAGTGAGCAATTGCAATGTCACGACGAATTAGGACAGAGATTATTAGCCGCCGATAAAGCGTTCTTTTATAGCGCAGTCATTGTGGAAGAAATAATCTAATGTGGCAGCCACATCCACTGATTGGAATAGGTGGTGTGGCAATTTTGCTTGGGATAGCAGTCTGTTTGGCGGCGCTTTTACGACGTTTTGGACTTATCAAGGGAGAAACGGCCAGAAAATCTGTGCATGTACAATTGGGGCTTATTGTTGCTGCATTCCCATGGGTATTTACCACTGTATGGCCAGTATGGTGTTTAGCAGGATTAGCAGTTTTCGCATTAGCTTCCTTGCGCTGGATACCCTTTTTACGCAAACGCCTGGGTAGTTCGCTCCATGATATTGATCGTGAATCATGGGGCGAAATATTATTTCCTATTTCAGTTGCCATCGCTTGGACGCTTATGCCAGGTGATTGGATTCATTTTAGTTTGCCTATATTGGTATTAACTGTATCCGATGCAGTTGCAGCAATTATAGGTAAGCGTTATGGGCAAATAGAATTAGCGACAGCCGCAGGCAGAAAATCATGGGAAGGTTCGTTCGCATTTGCTGGTGCAACTTTTATGGTTGTGCATGTCCCATTATTATTAGCAACTGATATCGGACGAACGGAATCACTATTAATAGCAATTAATATGGCTCTGCTATTAATGTTAGTGGAGGCACTCGCTTGGGAAGGATTTGATAACCTCTTTATCCCTATTGCGGGACTCCTGTTAATTGATGAGTGTTATGGATTGCCACTGCCTATATTGATAGAGGGCACATTGGTTATGTGTGGCCTAACGATATGCAGTTGGTGGTGGCGTCGACATACGACTTTAGATGATGCAGCGATTTTAACCTGTGTGGTTTTGGGCTATGTGCTGTGGTCTGCTGGTGACTGGTTATGGTTACTCGCGCCGGGTACCTTATTTGTATTATATGCCATGCTTTACCCACCGCGCGATAATGTACGCGATCATCGCGCGTTAATTCCAATGACGTTGATGTTGCCTGGTTTTGTGTGGTTATTAGTTGATACCCGAGCTTATGGCGACCCACGATGGGTAATTGCCGCAGCGGGTACGTATGGCTTTCACTTATCAGCAATTGGGTTATTTGTAAAATTAGCGCAACCTCACCAGTCTGGAAAATATGTAACGTTTTTGAATACGTGGTTGCTTGGGCAGCTTATCGCATTGGGGCCAACCTGTTTGTCTATAGGCATGCCTTCATTGTGGCCAGCGCTTTCCGTGGCCGGATGCAATATAATTGGACTTATTGTGCTGTGGCGGGTTTTGCCAGATCGATATCTCTTACCGATACACGAAAAGCGTTGGGCATTGCAGGGAATAATGGCATTAGTGAGTTCAATTGGGGTTATAATGGTGATGAGATGAAAATATTTCAGCATATATTAATGCGGCGTTTTGCGGTGGTAGCTGTCGTTTCGACATTATTATACGGTATTTATGTAATCACCAATCGTTTTCATTTATTTACGCCAGTAGAACTCCCACTGACGTTTTTGGATCATGCAATGCCATTTTGGACATGGTCGGTGATACCGTATTTTGTACTTATAGGTGGCATGTACTTAATGGCTTTTGTTCATGATGATTTCCTTTTTAAGCGCTGTATCATTGGATTTATAATTGGGATGTTAATTAATTACTCAATATTTGTAGTTTGGCCAACGACTTACCCAAGGCCCACGTTGCCGACCGGCACTGCTTTTTACGAAGATTGGTATAGATGGCTCACTAAAATTGACACGCCGGCCAATTGTTTCCCATCAGGGCATATTACAGCGCCTGCTATTGGTTGTTGGGCATTAGCGAGAGAAAAGCCCCGATGGCGCCTTTTTATATATGCTGGATTTATTCCTTTATCATTAAGTATATTGACCACTAAACAACATTATGTCTGGGATTTATTCGGTGGAATAACAACAGCTGTTATCGGATTAGTTGTCGCAAACTGGTGGCTTAATCGCGCATCACCATCACAAGAAAATTAAAATGACTACAGCGATAGAGTGCAGTTTCCCTTAAAAATCTTTGTCTGCTTTAATGACCCACACCAAGTAGCCAATAGAAACAAAGGTCATAACAAAAAAAGCTCCAACCCACAGCCAGTGTCGTTCTCCATCTAAGCGATGGATGTGGGGATTAGATTCTAAATAAAGAATATCGACTTTATCACCTGGGGCATGCTTAGCGGCACCTGCTCGCGATGTGTAATAGGAACCATTCATTTCACGCGGGCCTTCGGATTCTTTGGCATGAAAAAAGTAGGTTACTTTATAACGGCCAGTTTCTTGCATGGACCCTTTTTTTACTTCCGCAAAAATCTCATCAATGGTGGCTTTATCGGTAGTGCCACCGAGAGATAAGCGAATTTCTGAACACGATTGAAACATTGACACGAAATAAATAACAAGAATTACCATGAATCCTTTAATACTGCGCATACGGGTTTCCTCAAAATTCCAAATTGCTCTTTGAGCTGTTAATTAAGGTTGGCGGGATCATGTGAACCACTGTCACTAGGCAACTAGAAAATCATGGGCGCCGTAGAGGGCTCAGGTCGGGGCACCAAGATTGGTAATTCTGCAATTTTCGGTAAACAGTACCGAAATAATCCCTGTTGTGCCTCGATAATGGCTAGATAAATGATGCTCTGTGAAAAACGCTGGTAAACAGAAGGAAAGGTCGTTTAGCCCTGTAATTTCGTTTGGCGACGATTTGCAGGTGCACGGATGAGACCCCCACATGCTCGTCCTCCTCTGGCAGGTCGCTATCGCTTGGGTACCGTTATCGGCGTTGGTGGTTTTGGTACTGTTTATGAAGCGTACGATGAAATAACGCGTTCCCGCGTTGCGGTTAAATCATTACGTGAAGTCGACCCGCAACGATTATTTTTATTTAAACAAGAATTTCGTTTATTAGCGGATACTCGCCATCCACAGCTTGTACAATATTATGAATTGTTTCAAGAAAAGGATCGGTGGTATTTGGCCATGGAGTACATTGAAGGAATAGACCTTTTAACTCATGTGCGTGGTGGACTACTACAACAGTCAGATAGCACGACCATGACCCGTAGTGCGCTTGGTGGAGAAGTGTATGATAAAGACGGACAGCCATTAACGCCTGTGCATGATGATGTCATCCGCGGTTCGTCGGATGTACTAGTCGCTAATGAAACGGAAATAGAACGTTTACGTAGTTTGCTCCCACAATTGGCAGGCGGACTCGAACATCTGCATGATAATAATTTAGTGCATCGTGATTTAACGCCGCGTAATATCATGATTGAAAATACAGGTCGATTAATCATTTTGGATTTTGGATTAGCATTACGTGGCAGTGGTACATCAGTGCTGCGCAATATGCGCGTGGGCACGCCAAAATATATGGCACCTGAGCAAATAAGTTCAGAGCCATCAACTGCCGCCGCAGATTGGTATGCAGTTGGTTGCATCATGTACGAAATGTTGACAGGCATCGCACCGTTTGTGGGGTCATCTGCGCAAGTATTAAATGCTAAAAAGACGACCAATCCTGCGGATCCTCGCGAATTGCATCCGCACTTACCGGATGACCTTTGTGCTTTAGCGTTAGAATTTTTGGCTTTTGATCCTAATGATCGCCCCATTGATGCGGGTGATCGTTTGCGACATTGTGCTACTGCTATGACTAAGATGCGCGCTCCTACCCGAGTTCCGGCATCAATGCCATTTATAGGTCGTGAACTACAATTGAAAAAGATAGATCACAGTTGGCGTAGCAGTATCCGTGACAAAAAAGCGAATGTGGTTTTAGTGCGTGCACCGTCGGGCATGGGAAAGAGTGCTTTTATAGAGCGCTTCTTTGAAAAATTACCGCCGGGTGAGCAATTAATTTTACGCAGTCGTTGTTACCAACATGAATCCGTACCATTTAAAGCGATCGATGGTTTAACTGATGCCATAAGCGAATATTTACAGGATGTTCCCGAGGAAAATATTCTCGAAATGCTTCCCGATGGGATGTCCTATGTCACGCGCTTGTTTCCATCATTACGAATAATTCCAGCAATTAATGAAGCCGCAGCTCAGCAACCACCATCGACTTTAGATCCACATGAATTACGCCGCCGTGGCTTTAGTACACTGCGGGCATTATTTGAGCGCTTAAGTTTACAGCAACGTATTGTGGTTTTTATTGATGATATGCAATGGGGTGATGATGATAGTTTAGCCGCACTCGTAGATATTTTAGCGCCACCAAACAATCCGCAACTATTTATGATTATGTCGAGTCGTGTGGAAGACGATGGCACGGCCATGCTCGAGCGCATTACCAATGCATTTAGTCAGGTCGGTATTAGTCCTATAAATATCGACCTCGGTCCGTTGACTACGGAAGAAGTAAATGCGCTACAGAATAAATTACATGTCAATGATAGTAATTTTAAAGATGTGATGGGTGTGGTATTCCGTGATAGCGGTGGTCATCCGTTGTTTATGCGCGAATTAATTGCGGCTAGTATAAAAGGCCCATTGGCAGGTAATCAGCCGACCTTACGCGATTTATTGGCTCAACGATTATTGGGATTAAGTTCTACTGCCCGGCATTTAATTGAGGTTGCTGCGGTAGCGGGACGTCCACGTTCGCTATCATTACTGCATCAAGCAATTCACGATGAAGATAATTTAGCGGCAGCTATCCATCAATTAGGAGCAGATCGGTTGGCGCGACTGCGTCATGTGCAGGGGCGTGAAGAATTAACAGTTTACCATGATAAAATTGCTGAAACAGCGATTGCGCTATTGTCCCCAGAGCGTCTACGTGCGCACCATCTCGCAATTGCGGATGCATTATTAAAAACTGAACAACCTGACCTGGAAGCAGAAGCACTGAGCCAACATTTTTTGGCCTATGGTGATCAAGCGCGTGGTTGGCAATATGGATTAATTGCGGCTCAACGTGCAACGGAATCATTGGCATTTGAACGTGCGGTTGCCTTATATCGCACCTTATTGCCAATCATGCCAGCAGCAGCCAATCGCCCAGAATTTTTAATGAAAATGGGTGCCGTGTTAGCAAATGCTGGACACGGTGTTGAAGCCGCACGAATATTTTTAGAAGCTGGATCTGATCCACGGTGTGAAAACCGCCAAGATGCATTGCAATTATCTGCCGGACAATTTTTACGCTCTGGTTATATGGATGATGGATTATCGGTTGCGAAACAAGTGTTGAGTGAAGTCGGTCTCAAATGGCATGAACGAACTGGAGCAGCTTTATTTTCTTTATTGCTGCGACGTATGTGGTTACGCATGCGTGGCATTCATTTCACTGAGCGAGATCCGGCAACTATACCAGCCAAAAATCGCCTCAAAATGGATGCCTTATGGTCATTAGGTCATGGTCTTGGTGGTGTTGATACGATTCGTGGAGCGGAGTTCCAAATTCGTCATTTATTAATGGCATTAAAAGCTGGTGATCCCTATCGCGTTGGCCGTGGCGTTGCATGGGAATCTATTTTAAATGCGACAGAGGGTAAACGAGGTGGTCGCCGCCGTGCGCAAATTTATTACCAAGCAGCGCAAAACATAGCAACGAAATTAGGCAATGAACATGCATCTGCATGGAGTTGGGCAGCAACCGGTTATGATCATTGGTGTAAAGGAGAATGGGATGCCGCGATCGCTTGTAATGAAAAAGCTGCTCGAGGTTATCGTGAAGAGTGTCATGATATCACGTGGGAATTAGGATCGGTATATGCGTGGAGTTGGTTGCCTGTATTATGTTATAGCGGACGTTTGCATGAATTGCGTTCCATGGTTGGGCAAGTGGAACGTGAATTTGGACAATTAAACGACCTCTACACCTTAGTAACGATGCGGACTGTAGTTTCTCCGTGGTTAACATTAGCTGATCACGAGCCGAAAAAAGCCATCACTGACAGTGCCAATGCGGTTGCCAGTTGGTCGAAAAAACATTGGCATTTACAACATCTGTTTGCGGAAATGGCTGCCGCGCGAGCTGAATTATATCAGGGACAGGGCGGCGCTGCATTTGAACGTTTAAATGCCTGTTGGCCAAAGTTCACAAGCAATATGCAACATTTATTGCAAAATAAGCGCATGTTTATGGTTGATTTACGAGGCCGTTCAGGAGCCATGGCAATTTTATCAGGTGAGTTGCCAGCGTCAGAATTGCATCGCATTATTCGTGATGCAAAACAATTAGAACGCGAAAAAACGCCGTGGGCGAGTGCTTATGCCATGGGATTACGAGCAGCGATCGCATTAATACAAAAACAATCAGCGCGAGCGATTAGCTATTATGAACTCGCTTTAGTTGCGTTTGAAAATATGCGCATGCCGTTACATGCTGCGGCTACTCGGATTCAATTGGGCACACTGAAAAATGATTTGACAATTATTGATATAGGAATGGCGGCTTTAATTAAATTAGGCATTAAAGAACCAAAGTCATTTTCAGCAACACTCGTTGCAGGTCCCGTTTTACTATAATATCAGTAATGGTTTTAATAATTTACTATTTCGAAATGGCGATTCCAGGTTCTTTTGGCCCAGGCCTCCGGGCGACGGCTTTTTTAACACAGCTGGTTAAAATGTAAGTGCCAATAATCCAGCCGATCATGCAAGTCAGCAAGGCACTGCCTATTCCGATTAGCAATATGTTATACCAATCGTCCATATGTCTGGCGCTATGGACGGCTGTAAGAAAAGCGAGAAAAGCGCCAGATATAGTCGATAAGATAATAAATAATAAACCTTGAAATATTGTTTTAAATAAATCTGAGCGCCACGCACGTAATGCACGTCGTACGGTTTTATTCATAACCAGTTTTTTGCGCCACCCGCTAGTGGCAGTTTCCGGAATATAAAAAGGACGGCAATCAAATCCGTCTCGCCAGCTATCTATTAAGGCATCGCCAGCAATAGAAAATGATGAACCAAGTAATTTCCCAGCTAATGGAATCCGTGTTACAATGATTGCTTTAAATAAATAATAAAATCGCAACACGAAAAAACCGCTCTTCACTAGTATTATATTACGCAACGATGGCACTGGTGTATTTGCCGGGCGAATCATCGCAGCCTGTTCCGGTGGTAATAAGGTTTCGATGAGCATAAACGGCACATCGCGCCGCATGGAGGGAGGTAAATATTCGGATAAGAAGAATTTCAGGGTACGGGTTAATTTCTTACCCATATCAGTGGCTTTGATTTGGCGTTTACTTATAATAGCAAATAGTTGTTTTGCGCTGTTATAATTATCCGGCAGCAATTCAGCTTTAATACCCATAATGTGACCGACTAAAAGCCATGCATGTAAAAAAGCTTCGCAGTCGTCGTTACTGAGACGGCATCCCCAAGCTTTAAGCCCTTCAGGAATTGCGAGACCAAAAGTGAGCAACGTGTAAGCCAAATCCTCTTGGTTAACTGGCAACCCTAATTTTTCGACATCGTACTTAATGAATGGTGGATTATTGTTTTCATTATTTTCATTTGCAGGTGGTTGATAGGTAAGGGCACTTAGTGAACTCGCAGCAAAATTATTTTGCGGCTTATTCAGTAAAGATTTTGCTAAAACGTGTGGTTTAGTGAGCAGCGTGCGTAATGATGCATGCAGCATCCGTACTTTTCGCGCAGCAATATATCCTTCCCCCCAGACATAACGCTCTTCGTGTTCACCCATATTTTTCGGCAGATCGCGAAAAATATGTAATCCTTTTGGATGCATCACGGCATCAAGCATGAGGCCTGTTTCATAAATGCGCTGATAAATAAATCGATGCTGTCCTAATTTTCCCGTTTGATAAAGAGCCGGGATGCCGTTTCCAATGACATAGCATAACGGCAAGCTGCTGGCATATAAAACGCCAACGATGGCAAGCATGTTTTCACTCCAAATCGTGCATGCGCGAGCCAGTTTTGCTTCATCAACCCATGATGGCACTGAAATCGGATCAAAATAATCACTATATTTGGTAGGCATGCGCTCAAGTGCACGCGTAATTGAGGAATCTTTTAATAATACTAATTCTGGTGCGAGTAATAATAAATCAGCAATGCCTAATAATTGTTGATAGCCAAGACGGCCAGTCGCTTTATCAAAAGGCACATCGTTAATGATGCCTTCGGCTAATGAATCGACAATGTCATCGCCCTTCGAGCGAGCATCGTTTAGGATCGCATCGTTCCATCGTTCAGTCGCAGATGCGGTTATTGTTTGGATAGGCGTCATCGTTGTCCATGACTGAGAGTAGGTATTGGTAACGCTAGTGTTTATATCCGTCTAACGCAAGGATCGGCATTCATTTTATCAAGGTTTTCATCAGAAATCGGGGCAATTTTTAGTCGCCATCATTGAAAGGATAATGGTTACTCGAATAAACAATTACCACATTTTAACAAGGATTGCCGTTGATTTATGAGACCTTTGCATTGTGGCCTATAATTATATGCTGACTCGGCCACGACATGGAGAGCATGCTACACCCTTTTACTCGTCTGCGCGACTGGTTGCTCAGTCATCCTACTGGACGTTGGGTGGTTTTAGGAAGCTGCGTTGGCATTTTATGTGGGTTAGCCGCTGCTGTATTTGAAGTTGGCGCGGATGTATTATCCAAATATTTATTAACTGATGTTGCTGGTGCACCTGCGATGGTGTCATCAAATCATGCGGTACAGGCGGTATCTGATCCGGAAGCATTTAATCCGTTATATATGTTAGCGATAATGACCGCTGGTGGTTTAATTGCTGGAATAATAATTATGCGTTTTTCCTTACAGGCTCGTGGTGGCGGTATTGGTGTCGTAGTTGATTCCTTTCATCACAAACGTGGCCATATTCCCATTTCGACGACATGGACGAAGTTAGTTGCTACTATTGTTAGTTTGGGTTCCGGCGGCAGTGGCGGGCGAGAAGGACCTATTTCGTTAGTGGGTGCGGGATTTGCCTCGTGGTTTGCTGGACGTCTGCATTTAACCGCACGCGATCGACGTATATTATTAGTGGCTGGTATTGCCGGTGGTATTGCGGCCGCATTCCGTGCGCCATTAGCCGCTGCCATATTTGCAGCAGAAGTTTTATATCGTGATGCTGAATTAGAATCGGATGTTATTATTCCGTGTTTTATTGCTGCCGTGGTTGCTTATTTAGTTGGTAGTATTGGCTTAGATTTACTAGGCCCACTTGTTGGACATCCAGGCGTTATTGCGTCTTCATTATTTAAACCGGAGCCTGCCGCATTTGGTATTGGCGATTGGAAACAATTAGGCGGTTACACTTTAGTAGCATTGGGTACGGCTGTTGCAGCAAGATGGTTTATTACGGTGAATGATAAAACCGCTCGTCGTTTTGAATTATTAAAAGTGCCATTCTGGTGCAAACCTGCTCTCGGCGCCTTATTGGCAGGGTTTGTCGCTATTATTTTATATGTCATTGTCTTGTTTGTTTTGCGTAATGAAGAACAGGCGCAATTTGCATTAGCAACTATTGGGACGGGATATGGTGTTTTGCATGGATTATTTGCAGGACTTAAAGATTTTGAACATCGTTTTATTATTGCTGCTTTATTAGGTGTGTTGGCAATTAGCAAGGCGTTTACCACGGCATTAACCGTCGGTTCTGGTGGATCTGCTGGTTTGTTCGGCCCCAGTATCGTCATTGGAGGCTGTGTTGGTGGTGCAATCGGGTTTCTTCTTGTCGGGACGCCTGTTGCTCCACCTGTGACTGGATGCGTATTAATGGGTATGGCAGGCATGTTGGCTGCAAGTCATCGTACGCCTGTCGCTGCATTATTAATGGTAAGCGAAATTGCAGGAACGTATTTATTATTATTACCAGCCATGTGGGTAACTGGCGTTGCGTTTTTATTCACTGGTCGCCGCAGTCTCATTCCTGGGCAAGTAGATACGTCGCACGATAGTCCAGCTCATCGTAATCATTTATTTGCTGATGTTTTAGCAAATGCAAAGGTTGCTGATTTATTAATAACACCGCGTGACTGGACCGTTATTCCACCAAGCGCGGACATTGAACGTTGTCGTACTTTAATGGCACCATCTTCACTCGATCAATTTCCTGTGGTAAATGATGACGGGAAATTAATAGGAATTATTGAACGCAGTGAAGTCGCAAAATTAGGGAACGATCCCATGCTTAATTCGATGGTGTTGGCGGACGACTTGGCCGGTGGTGCCGGAAGTGCCTTGCGCGCAACCAATTCCTTATCGATGGCGTTAAGCCGACTCCACCAACAACATGTCGATGAATTGCCGGTGGTGGATGAGAAGGGAATGTTTCTTGGTATGGTAACAAGTGGCATGTTGATGGAACATTATCGCATACATGTTGAACGGGTTGCAGCCGAACGAAAAGAAGAGGGCTTTACGGTGTCGCAGGATGGCAGCCGTAAGAGCGATAATCACATGCCAAGCTTGTAATTTCTGCAGGCACTTTATAAATAAATTGTTTATAAACTTAAAATACTGAAATAATCGAGCCCGTCCCAAATTGAGAATGAATACTACAAACATAATAAATTAACAATCCAGACTAAACGCGAGTCCATTTTTGAAAATGTATTATTTTGTGTGACTTTTTTATAAATAGGCAAACGTGAGAGTGCTGTCAGCTTAGGGCGGTGCATTGGTTGGGAACCAATTATGTAGTATTTGAAGAATTCTTTCTCTTTCCATTGTGCCCCATATAGTGCGCTGTCGACCGTATTTTTACGGAGTTTTTGTTAATGATAACGTTTATAAAATCACTCAACGTTGTGTTGGGTGTGCAGTATCGATTGCAACGCACCTGGAGATACATCGTGGCACCATTTTTCGCTTCACGTCTGCCGCTTTACCGCATGCCATTGGTCGCCGGACTGGTGAGTTTCGTGTCCACCATGTACGGCGCATCGCTGCCAAATGTGGAAGTGAAATTTAATCGCGATATTCGTCCGATATTAGCAGAAGCCTGTTACCATTGTCACGGTCCAGATCCCGCTAGTCGCAAAGCGAAAATGCGTTTCGATCGCGAAGAAGATTTTTTTAGCATACGCGATGACGTAGCGGTTGTCGCTCGCGGTAAACCGTCAGATAGCTTAATGTGGCAGCGCATTATTACGAATGACAAAGACGATGTCATGCCGCCGCCGGATTCGCACAATCAATTAAAACCTGAACAAAAAGAATTAATTCGCCGTTGGATTGAACAAGGCGCTAAATGGGAAAAACATTGGTCATTCATTGCTCCTGTTCGTCCCGCTTTACCAGAGGTGCAGAATGCGACATGGGCTAAAAATGATATTGACCGTTTTATTTCCCAAAAAGTCGAAGCAGCAAAATTATCACCAGCCCCGGAAGCGGATAAATGGACTCTCGCACGTCGTGTCAGTTTAGATTTAACAGGTTTACCACCGACATGGGAAGAGGTAGAGGCATTTGTCGCTGATAAAAGACCAGATGCTTATGAACGCTACGTCGACACGTTAATGGCAAAACCGGCCTATGGTGAACACCGGGCTCGTTACTGGTTAGACGCTGCACGTTATGCAGATACGCATGGTATGCATTTTGATAATTATCGTGATATGTGGACCTATCGCGACTGGGTCATCAATGCGTTCAACCAAAATATGAAATTTGACCAGTTCACCGTCGAACAAATCGCAGGTGACTTATTAGAAAATCCGACCCAATTACAATTGATCGCAACGGGTTTCCAGCGCTGTAATATGACTACTAATGAAGGTGGCACTATTGATGAAGAAAATATTGTTGGTTATGCACGTGATCGCGTAGAAACGATTTCGTGGGTTTATTTAGGACTGACCTCGAATTGTGCCGTGTGCCATGACCATAAATTTGATCCTATTACTCAGCGTGATTTTTATTCAATGAGTGCGTATTTCCGCAATACCACACAAGGAGCAAAAGACGGTAATATTCGCGATACACCGCCGATTTTAGTCATTCCAAAAGAAAGCGATAAAGTACGTTGGGATTCCATTGATGGTGAAATGGCTGTTGCGAAAAAAGAATTAGAAGAACGCCGTAAAGTATTACGCAATGGCTTTAATGACTGGTTTAAAAAGGTTACAGCAGAGAGCTGGAATGAAGAATTAGCTAAATTCCCTGCATCAGATGTGCATGTGCCATTTACGGGGATAGATGATCAAGGTACCATAAAGGCGACTGTTAATGGCAAAGAAGTTGCACCAAATATTAGCGAACCAGTAACATGGAATGATAAAGGTCCATTAGGGAAGGCGATTACGGTAACAGGTAAAAACGCAGTCACATTCCCAAGTGACATTGGTGATTTCGAAAAAGATTCCACGTATTCGGTTAGTGTGTGGATTAATGTACCCAAAGATGCAGGCAATGGATCGCTGCTCAGCCGCATGGATAATGAACAAGGTTACCGAGGTTGGGATATTTGGGTACAGGACAATGAAATCGCAACGCACTTAGTCCATCAGTGGCCAGACGATGCGTTAAAAGTAGTCACGACCAAAAAAGCATTAAAACGCGGTACCTGGCAACATATCACCATTACTTATGATGGCTCTGCAAAACATGCAGGCATGAAAATTTATGTGGATGGCGAATTAGAAGCGACCAAAGCCGAAAAGGATAATTTAAAGAGTAGTACACGAACCACTGCACCATTTGTTATTGCTCGGCGCAAGACAGGAGACCTCTTTAAAGAAGTTTCCCTGCAAGATTTACGCATTAATAACCGCATCATTTCAGACGGTGAAATTAAGCGCCGCGCTGCGACTCCATTTGTGAAAAAATTGTTAGCGCAAAAAGAAGATAAGCGCGACAAAAAGCAAATTGATAAATTATTTGACATTATGTCGTCTGATGATCCGGAATACGTGGCTAAAAAGGACTTACAAGACAAGTTGGGCAATGAGAAAAAGGCAATTCGCCAACGTAGTCCTGTGGCACATATTCAGGAAGAAAAAATGAATTCAAAAGCGATGGCGCATATTTTATTCCGTGGTGAGTACGATAAGCGTCGCGAAGAAGTTGAGCCAGGCGTCTATGCGGCTCTTCATCCACTGCCATCCGATGCGCCAAAAAATCGTCTTGGTTTGGCGCAATGGTTGATGTCACAGCAAAATGGATTGACGCCACGCGTTGTTATTAATCGCATGTGGCAGGAGTTATTTGGCACTGGCATTGTTAAATCTGCGGAAGACTTCGGCATTATGGGTGAGGCCCCATCCCATCCTGAATTGTTGGATTGGTTAGCGGTCGAATTTAGTACAGATTGGGATATGAAGCGCATGATCAAATTAATGGTCATGTCTGCGACCTACCGCCAAGCGGCGGTTGCTACCGCCGACAAAATTGAAGCAGACGCTGAAAACCGATTATTATCGCGCGGTCCACGTTTCCGCATGGATGCGGAAATGATTCGTGACTATGCGTTAGCAGCCAGTGGTATTATGACGCATAAAATTGGTGGACCGAGTGTTAAGCCATATCAACCGCCCGGTGTATGGGAAATTGTTGGTATGCGGGAAAGTAATACAAAAATTTATAAACAAGATAACGGTGAAGATCTCTATCGGCGCAGTATGTATAGTTTCTGGAAGCGCATGGCTCCTCCTGCAGCGATGGAAATTTTAAATGCGCCAAATCGTGAAATATCCTGCTTGCGTCGTGAGCGAACCAATACCCCATTGCAGGCTTTAGTGACGCTGAATGACCCGCAATTTATTGAATCCGCACGTGTTTTGGCTGAACAGGTCATAAAGGGCCAACAGGATGATGACAAACGCGTCGAACAAGTGGCGAAACATATTTTGGTACGCAATTTATCTGAGGCGGAAAAAACAGTCGCGAGTGGTAGTTACAAACGATTATTAGACTATTACCGCATGCATGAAGATGAAGCGAAACAATTACTGACTGTCGGTGAACGTAAACCGGAAGCCGAATTACCAGCGAGCGATGTTGCAGCATTAACCATGCTCTGTAATCAATTATTTAATCTTGATGAGGTGTTAAACAAATGAGTACTGATCACACAACCCAACAAGCTGTTCGTCAATTATTACAACAAAATAAACACCTCC
>JAHEDF010000028.1 GCA_024641365.1 Planctomycetota bacterium
GGCTCACTATATCCTAAATAATAAGACACTTACATGGAGGACCGGAGAAACGGAGAAATACCATGGTGGAAATCCTGTGGTTATGGAAAAAAAGCACAGCTTTCCTCTTCGGTTCTCTGGTTCTCCATGTTAATCTGTTGCCATTACGGATGATTTGAGGCGGAATTAGTATGAATAATTCCCCGCACTTAAAAAATATCTTCACGAACTACTTAATTGGATGGTGCCGCCTGTGGATCCAAACGCCAGATTAACACAAATGGAATCCAAACACCAATTGCTCCAACCACATAGGGAGCAGCGGGAGAAAAACTAAAATAAATAATTGCTGCTAATAGCGGCCCAGCAGCACGACCTAATGCACTTGCTGAACGAAATGATCCGAGTGCCGCACCCTGCGATCGTTCATCAACAGCAAGACTGACCATGGTATTGAGTGATGGAAATACAAAGCCAGTACCGATAGATAAAACACTCACACCTATTACCAACATTAGTGTTGTGGGATACCAATCAACCAGCGCAATTAACAGAAATCCTGGACCTAGCGCCGCTAAGCCAATTAATCCTAAAGTACGCTGAGGAACTTTCCCTGATAAGCGTCGATAAATACCTCCCTGCATAATGGCTGCAACTAAACCCATCCAGCCAAACAACCACGCATTATCAATTGGTTCAAATCCACATTTTTGTGCAGATAAAAATACTAACGTCGCTTCCATGCCTGCAAATAACATGGTGTGCATTAAAAAAGAAAAATTTAAAACGGCTACACGCGGTCCAAAACGCGGGCGTAATAGTGTAATAGGATTTAAGGGTCGTTGTGGTCCACCCTGTGGTTTTCTATTTTCAACTGATAATGTTTCGTTAAATTTGAGATAGATCCACAATAAATTATAAGTGCTGAGTAAAAATGCGATTAAAGCTGGCGTAGAAAATTCATTGGCTCCTAGTGCAACGAGCCATTCAATGCCATCAATTCGTGGCAACCACGAATAACTCATACCGCCAATCATGGGACCAAGAATAAAGCCGAGTCCAAAGGCCATACCTAAAAAACCCATGCCTTTACCGCGCGTTTCGGGCGTGCTGATATCAGCTACTGCCGCATTGGCTGCCGCAACATTTCCTGTCATTAAGCCCGCTAAAAGGCGTGAAATAATTAAAAGCGTAAAATTATCTGCAAATATCCAAATTAAGTAGGCTAAAGTATTGCCTGTACATGATAACAGTAATATCGGGCGACGCCCTACGCGATCAGAAATACGTCCCCAAAATGGTGCTGATAAAAATTGTAAGAAAGCGTAACTCGCACCAATTAAGCCACCAAAAAGTGCTGCGCGCTGCCAATGCGCAGCACCTGGAAACCAGGTATCAATATAACTCATGGCCCAGGCTAATAAGCCGCTGTTTTGCTGCGTATAATATTCCAACATGTGGCCATAGAGTGGGAACAAAATACTGAATCCCACTAAGTCGACAAAAAGCACTAGAAATATGACGCCGAGGCCCGCGGGCTTTTTATTCATGTCTATTACCACGCCTTTCCCTGCGTTTTACAACGTACAAACCGCGACTGCAGAGCCGCGGTTTGCTTCCTTATCAAAATAAAAAATTATTAATACTCGTTATCCAACAACATAAACCGTGATAAAGAGCAATACCCAAACGATATCAACGAAATGCCAATACCAAGATGCAGCAACAACCGCAAAGTGACGCTTACCTTTGAAGTGACCAAATTCTAAACGCATCAGCACCATAAATAACATCACCAAGCCAATAGCAACATGCAATCCGTGGAAACCGGTACCCACATAAAACAGCGAAGCAAATGATGCTGCTGGGTTATTATCGATTTGACCACCAACTGGGTAGAAACCTTTTTGTATGAGTTCGCCCCACTCGAAGCCTTGAAACGCTAAGAAAATGGCGCCTAAAATAATCGTGGCTAAAAACAGTATTTTAGCCATTAATACTTTATGCGCTTGCAATGCATGATGAGCAAATTCACAGGTCACTGAACTCGACAGTAAAATAAATGTCGCGTAAGCAACAATCGGACCACCAAAAGTCATGCCTTCAACGGGACCAAATGCAGAGTCTTGAATTGCACGATGATAAAAGTAACCGAACACTGCACCAAATGCTGCTAATTCACCGCATAGGAATAATAATATAAAACTCTGTAAATCCTTTTGCTGTGCGACAACGTCGTGGCTTATTTGTTTTTCTTTTATGACTTGATGGCACCACCCCATCATGCAGATAATCATGATCAATGCGCCAGTTATCAGCGTACACAAGCCAACTGTCGGATTGGTAAGCGGTCCCCAAATGGGAGATTTATCAAAAGTGCCCAATAAAGACACGACACCGAATGGCATTAATGTAATGCCAATGGTAACCAATAATGGCCACAGGCTGCCTGGCGGCACATGGCTCATTGGATCATCATGACCATGTGCAGTTGCGGCGGCGGCCACATCTGTCGGAGCTGCGGGTTGTTCGTGGTCGCTCATTTCGACACTTCCTTCGGAGATGCGTCACTGGCCCCCATAAATCCTTTGTCCGCTTCCTGTTGCTGCAGGCGCTTCACTTCTTTCGGATCTTTGGGTAAACCAATATTACTAAAAATAATGATGCAGGTGATAATTAGGGCAAGGCATGCGCCACCAAGGCATAGACCTAATACCATGGCTTGATGTCGCTGACGTGGATCGACCGGATCAAATTGTGCCGAGGCGCTCATGGTTGCGATTCCTTTGCTGGTATTTCGCTTTCGAAGCCAGGCGTGACAATGGTGCCCGCCGCTTCTATTTGTTCTTGAATGCGCTTCTGTTGATCGCTTTGTTCTAAATCTTTAGTCAAACGGTGTAGCGAATAGCGAATCGTCACTGACGTTACTCGTTCATCCATGTCTGGATTAAAAGTAAACATCACTGGATATTCGACTGATTCGCCAGGCTCAATCGTTTGATCATTAAAACAAAAACACACCTTCATGCTAAAATATTTAGCCGCCAAATTTGGGCTCACCATATGTATTGGCCGAAAGCGAACCGTTTCGGTTGATAAATTTTTAAAACGATAATGAGTCAACCGATCTTCACCAACTTTTACCGTAACAGCAGGTTCTGCTGGATAAAATCGTACCGGTAAATTATCATAAGTCTTTGATTCAAAAAAGACTTTTACTTCTCGTTCACCAACAATAACAGGTGTTGCCGATGGATTATTTGGATTCATCTTGGTATTGGTAATGTCGCACCACAAACTATAAAACTGACTAAATCCGAATAAAAAAGTAAACATAATACTAATAGCAAAACCAATAAGACCCACTAACCACCAGGTGCGGGCTGAAGACGGTTCTTTATTAACTATTGATGGATTTACAGCTGACGTCATGGCCTAACTCCAGATGCAAAAGAATCAGCCACCATACCAATGAACAATGCCGCAATATATATTATCGAGAAACGGAATAATGGCATGGTTTGCATGACCGGGCGATAACGCCATAAGAGCGCTGTCCATACTAAGAATACAACACCTAATATTAAGGATAAAGTGGTATAGATCGGGCTGTTTTCAAATGCAGGCACTAAAACTGGAACTGCTATTGTGCCAATGACCATAACAATGGTGTAAATGAAAATTTGTTTGGTGGTTTCATCAACCCCCTTCACCACTGGCAACATTGGAATTCCGGCACGTGCATAATCGTCTTTTAATTTAATTGCTAACGCCCACACATGTGGTGGTGTCCATAAGAAAATGACGGCGAACATTGCTAACGGAGCCAGTTCAATGGTGTTAGCAACCGCTGCCCAGGCAATTAATGGTCCCATAGCTCCTGGGACTCCGCCAATAACAATATTTAAATAATGTTTTGGTTTTAAATATAAGGTGTAGAAAAAACTGTAGTAGATGACTGTCGCGAGGGTCAAACCCGCTGCTAAATAGCTATCATAAAAGAATACGAAAATTCCAAGTGCGGCCACCAATTGAACCAGTGCAAATATATAGGCTTGTAACGGTGTGATGCGACCTGCAGGTAAAGGTCGGCGTGCTTTGGTGCGATCCATGACCGCATCTTTGTGTAATTCAAATATTTGATTGAGCGTATTTGCCGAACCGCCTAAACAGAATAACGCAACCAAACATGGCCAAATAAAATTCCAGTCAGACGCATAGATACCATGCACGGCAATTGCAGCGTAACCGGTAAATATAGCCACAACTGTAATGCGGTATTTTGTTAAAATAAGAAGGTCTTTTAAAATTTGGGCAAATCGTTGTGCACGCGTCATGACAGCACCGGTTTCATCTGTTGGGCATTGGGGCCCAATACTTCACGTCGCACATCAAACCAACACAATACTAAACCTAAAAATAAGCACATGCCCATAAACTGATGCGCTAAAGAGCCATAGGCAGTTATGCCTGTCCACACATTGCCAATGCCTAAGACAATTTGCGCTAATAAAAATGCTCCGGCCGATTGAAGACCTAAACGTAAACGCTGTGGAATATGTGCTCTTTTATTCCAAGCTAATGCCAAAGTGATGACCACAACAAGCACGATACTCCACGCCAACCAACGATGTCCCCATTGATGAAGATGACCATTTGATTGGAAATTCCACCACACGGTTTGAAATTCATCCCATACGGTGCTGGCAGCAAAAAGCGGATATTCTCTAAATGCTTCTTCGTTGCGACTTCCTGCAACTAGCGACCCAACAACTAATTGAAACCACACCACAACCGTGGCCACACCCAATAACCAAGAAATACCGCGACGTTGTTTGCGTTCTTCATTACTCGGCACCGGACGACCATCTGCTAAAATACGTAGAACAGAAACGAGCACACACGCCATAATTAAACTCGCGTTGGCTTGGTGCATGAAAAGCCAATTCGTATTCGTTCCATTACGAACTAAAATTCCACCCAAAACAGCTTGCGCGATAATTAACACCCCGGCAATTCCCATTGGCCAACCAATTAATTGGCGAATATCAGGACGACGGTAAATAACCGTAAGACATCCAGCTGCCATAATACCAACTAATGCTGCAAATAATCGATGACTCCACTCCGTCATAAACATGGATTTAAATTCAGCCATATCACCTGGACGGTGACCAAGGTTTGTAGCCGTTAATTCACCTTTTCTAACTCGTTCTTCTAAGCGAATTTGATCTGCATCGTAATGTGCTTTTACTTGCTCCCACCCCTGTTCGCTCATCGGCGGCAATAAACTTCCGTTAATGATGGGCCATTGGGGAATAGCCACACCCGCACCAGATAAACGCACCCACCCACCGACTGTATTTAGAACAAATAACATCACGAACAACACGCCAAGCCATGACGCAACCGATGCCGACACTGGTGCAATGCCAGTGCGGCGGTTGTTTTCAGCGCCAATAACGTGAGCCGTGGAAATCACTGAGGTAACTTCGCCTTTTTAATGTGGTGCCGCTAGCCAACGATCGAAACAACAGGTGCTCCGAGCATTTTCAATGTTTATCGTCACCGCGCTGATTCAGCACAGGGATTGGAGGTACAACTTCGAAATTATACACAGGTGGCGGACAGGAGGTCGCCCATTCAAAACTTTGCTGCAGATCATTGATCTTCCATGGATCATTTTCAGTTACTTTTGGACGACGATAACTGAGGAAAAGATCAACGTAGAATAATAGCGCTGACACAATGGTCATAAAATAACCAATGGTTGTCAGATAATTCGAGAATTTAAAATCAGCAAAGTATACTGGCACACGACGAGCCATACCATTTGCACCACTAATATGCATAGCAAAGAACGTAACAAAAACGCCCAAGAACATTAACCAGAAGACCCATTTACCTAATGGCTCGCTCAATTTACGGCCCGTCATTTTCGGCCACCAATAATAGGTCATTGAGAACAACAACATGACCGAGCCACCAACCAACACCATGTGGAAGTGACCCACCACGAAATAGGTATCAGTTAAGGTAAAGTCGACAGCGGTTAATGCTAATATAAGCCCGCCGAAACCGCCTAATACAAACAAGCAAATAAAACCACACGCCATCATCATAGCGACCGTAAATCGAATTTTTCCGCCCCACATAGTCGCTAACCAGTTGAATACCTTAATTCCCGTTGGCACACCAATCGCCAACGATGCGACTTGGAAATAATACGCTAACCACGGAGTCATGCCGACCGCAAACATATGATGTGCCCATACAACGAATCCTAAAAATGTAATACAACCAACCGCCCATACCATGCTCGCATAACCAAAAACGCGTTTTTGTGAAAATGCCGCAAAGATATGACTGATCGCACCAAAGCCCGGAAGAATCATAATATACACAGCCGGATGACTATAGAACCAGAATATATGCTGATATAAAACCGGATCACCGCCCGCATCAGGCACAGTAAATGTCGTGCCGAAATTACGATCTAATAACACCATGGTCACAGCAGCGGCCAACACAGGCGTTGCTAAGAGCTGAATAATGGACACGAAGAAAGTCGCCCATGCGAACAATGGTAAATCCCGCCATTTCATTTCTGGTGCTTTTAAGCTGGCTATAGTAACAATAAAATTAATGGCCGCTAAAATCGAACTCACACCCGCTAAGTGGACACCCATAACCCACATATCTTGTCCCGGGTTTATACCGGCCCCCTGCAATGATAACGGCGGATATGCAGTCCATCCTGACGATGCTGCGCCGCCCTGGACAATATAATAACTCGACATCATTAACATGGCTGACGGAATTAATAACCAGAAGCCAAATGCATTCATTTTCGGGAATGCCATATCGCGCGCACCGACCATTAATGGAACAATATAATTCGCAAAACCAATAAAGCCGGGAATAATGGTAAAGAAAATCATAATCGATGCATGCATCGTTACGACCTGATTAAAACGATCTTTGTCTTCGCTGTAGAGATTAAATGGCAAATCAACACCAGCGAGGTGCGCTGCTTGGATGGCTTCAATAACCGCACCCGGCGTCGCTAATTGCACGCGAATAAGTCCGGCAAATAAACCACCAACCACACCCATGGTGACGGTGAACCAGAAATACATCAGGCCAATTTTTTTATGGTCGACGGTCGTCAACCAATCCATTAAGCCCGTATAGCGCTTAATGGAAATCGGCGGCATGACGGCAGCGGTCATGGCGTGGCTCCTGCAACAATAACATCGCTTTGGGTTGCGGTTTGTTCAGCGACGAGTTCGCTGAGCAACGCATCAACTTTTGCACGACGTTCTTTTATGGCAGCGGGAATTCCCGCTGAATTTTCTGCGCCAAAAACTTGCGCTATCGTCGTGCCCTTTGGTGGCGGCACGCGTTGTAAAGTCGAATAATGTGACGCAATCCAAAAACGTAAGGCGTAAATTCGTTCCGTTGATTTACCTTTAGCTAAATAACTGGTAACGGCTTCACGCAAAACTTTTTCATCAATCGCAGCACCAATGGCTGGTTGAATTGCTGTCCACACTTTAAATGTATCGTCTTTCGCTTGTTGCAGAGAAATAAAGCGCTTAAAATCTTCCGTCGAGACAATACTAGCAACAACAATCATAATGCCGTGATTAGCACCACATAATTCTGCACATTGTCCTTTATAAACACCCAAGATTTCTGGTGTAAACCAAGCCGTGGTATAACGATTTTTAATACAATCCTTTTTCACACCAAATGCCGGAATCCACCACGCATGATTGACATCATCAGAAGTCATGTGCAGCAAAACGGTACGACCCTTTGGTAATACCAGGCATTCTTGAATACCCATATTTTGACCAACGGTCACCGTTTCTTTAACCTCAGCCTTTGGATTTTTGTAATAATCTTTGTAGGAATAATCCCAGGCAAATTGTTTGCCGGTCACGACTACGGTCATTTGATCTTTTTTATTTACCGGCGGAGCTTCCATCCAATCTAAAACAAACCACGTCGGAATGCTGACGACAACGAGCGCCAAACAGGGAATCAATGTCCAAATAACCTCTAATTTATGATTACCAGTAAATGTCGCTGGTTTACGATCGTCACCATGATCACGGAATTTAAAGATGACGTATAATAAAAGAACTAACGGTAAAATTAAGAATGGTAAAAAGATAATGGCACTAAACCATGTCACCCATACTACTTCGCGCGCAATTTCAGAACCCGGTTCAACAAACGGACTTTTGTTGTGGTTTACTGGCTTACCACTTTCATCAAGCGCATAAATATTTGGATTAAATAAGGCTACGTCACGTTCAATTGGATCACTGTTGGCTGGCTCAGATGGAACCGAGGTATTTCCAGCCGTGGTACTACCTGGTTTATTTCCCTCAGCTGCAGATGTCACTGACGTCAACAGTACTGAACACAGCAGTACGAGGGTTAACAACAAGCGGGGCATTATTTGCCTCCCTTCAACAACGCGAACAGACCATTTAATTCATCACTTGAGCACAAATTAAAATAGGAGCGAACCGCACCAGTTCCATCCGAACCAGCTAACAAGTGGGTAAACTGCTGTGCGTTATTGTCTTGCACAGCTTGTTTTAAAGCGATTGCTAAACCGGGTTCAGCTTGGACCAATTTTACAAAATGCGTCGCAGTTTGTTTATGCTGCTCTGGTGCTGCAGCATGAGCCGCTTCAGCCCAGACTTTAACCAAACTAACATTTTTTTCATCGGCTTTGGCAATGCCAGCCAGTAATGGTTGAACGGGCGCTTTCACTTCGACTTCGTGAGGGTGCTGTTCGTGTCCATGACCTCCGCTAACACCTGGAGGCGGAATTGTTTTCACAATGGCATCGTCGTCCATCTCAATGTAATTATCTTTATTAAATTTCTTAACCCATGTTTCAGTTATATAATGATTGACGGCATATTTTTCTTCGGCGCTTAAACCTGGAAATGCCGGCATGGTTCCAAGGCCTTTATCTAGCACGAGGTACAAGGCATATGGGCCGCCACCATTTTTATTTTTCCAGGCATCGGTTTTAAAATTACGCGGTGCTGGTTTTAAATTACTTGGATTTGAGTCACCTTGCGCACCGTGACAGGACGCACATTTTGCATTAAACACTGCCGCACCTTTATCGACAACATCTGAACTGTGGTCAGCCATTAACTTTACATGATCTGGTTCCGGTTCACCAGCTTCATGGACATGAATTTTATGATGATGACGGGCAACATGCATGCCGTGAAATAAAAAGTGAAAGAACAGCCACGCCAGAAATGCGGCGATGGCAAGAATGCACACCGACCACAATGCTGGATGTGATATTTCAGGCTGCTCGGGTGCAGCGTGGCCATGATCGTGAGCGGCAGACATCAGTGCAGGTGCTCCGCGTTAATGGTGGATTGTAAGCGTGGATCACCCTTAGGCAGCACACCGTGCTTGGCCCAAAAGCGCAGCGCCAACAACAGGAAGGCGCCAACAAAGCCAGCGCCGATCAAGACGGTCGGTAAATCGTAGAAACCACGATACGCATTTTGTGAGAACGCTGGCATGATGAGCCACGATAAATCCATCCAATTACCAAGTAACACCAAAGCCGAAACGACAGCCAAAGCAATTGGATTCGTGCGTAAACTTTGACTCATTAAAACCGTAAATGGAATAATAAAGCGCAGAACAATTTCAGCGATTAATGCATTGTCATATCCATGCTGTAAGCGAATTAAGAAAAAGTAGGTTTCTTCATCTAAGTTCGCATAATACACCACCAAAAATTGCGCGAATCCGATGTACATACAAAACGCTGACCATACTAATGTCCACGTTCCTAAATCATGCATCGTGTGTTGGCGAATTGAGCCAGCAAGCGGACCTTTACGCATCCATAAAACCATCAAGACCAAAACGGCTAAGAATGTTTGCACTGCTGAGGTAAAGCAATAAACGCCCCACATAGTCGATACGAAATTAACATGTAATGCCAACATCATGTCCCAGCAAAATAAGGTAAAGGTAATGGCCATAATTAGCAGCCAGGCAATACTTAATTTGGTATGGGTCGCAATGATATCAGCACCTGCGTCCTGCTTTAAACTCAAACGCACAAATAGCTGACCTAATCCTAACCATAAAATAATAATTACTGAGGTAGTTGCGATCCAGCGTCCCGGGGTCATCCAGGTAAATTTATCGAGACCATGAGTATGATGAGCATGAAATAAATCGTGGTGGGCAGGTTTTCCTGCGAGATAAATCCATTCATATAAATATGCGCCACCGCCAATAGCGATAGCGATAAAACCAATTAATGTTAATGGTAAACCAGCAGTTAGTCCTTCCATCACGCGGCGTAATGGAATCGTCCAGACTGAACCTGCCGCAGCGTGGGCCGCAATAAAAAATAATGCTCCAATGGCAATATAGGTTGGAATCATCATGCCTTGCAGCAACGCCGCCCACGCATGTTGTGGATCGGCAAACAACATGCCGATAAAAGTGGCAACCCCAACAAATGCCAGCGCTGCACCAGCGGCAAGCAAGCGGGTTGTACGCAACGGTGGCGTTGCTGATGCAGGATTAATTGGTGGCGAATTATCCACGGTCTACTTCTCCGTGCCCCAAGTGGGCTTCACATATTCGGGCACTGGTTTGTGTGGTGGTTCGAAAGCGTCGCCGTCGCCACCAGCTTGAATAAGGTCGAGGTCTTTTTTGCGTAGCTCAATTAATAATTTTGTTGAGGCGATTTCTTCTTTTGCCTCAGCATCATTTTCTTTTGGACCGCCTTGCGCAGTCACTTTCTCTAAAGCAGCTAAACGTTTTTCGGCATCTTCCAATGCTTGCGTCGCACGAGCCAATGCATTTACGTACAATACCACTGCCCAACGTTGGGCTGATGGTATTTGTGCTGCCAAATCGGGCATGCGATTACGACCGCGTGAAATAATATGATAAATTTCACCGTCTTTCATTAAAGCGACGTTGCCCGTATTAATTGATGGAATACCGGCAAAACGATCAGGATGCTCTTTTGTTGGTGCTACGTAACCATTTTTCGCATCACCATCACGTCCATGACAAACAGCACAGTAGGTGTTAAAGGTTCGTTGGCCGGTCTTTAATACTGGTACTGTTGGCGCAAAAGGATTTACCAATAATTTTGCACTGGCCATGTCTTCAGCAGCAATTTGGTAACCAACACCATCACGCGATACCGTTCCAGGGACAGGCATTAACATGGATGGCACATGGCGATTCTTTTCTTCGCCTAGTTCAAGGACGCCTTGTGATTTATAGCCAGGATTTTCGTACATTTCTGGCATGTAGTCTATGCCACGTGATGATTTTTCACTTTCGCCACAACCTGCTAAGAACACACACAGACCAAAGCTGAGTAGCATATATTTTTTAAACATGAGCCGCCTCCTCTGCAGGAGTTGCTTCTGTCGCCGAGGCAAAACCAATCGTCTGCACTTCTTCCGCACCATTATCTTGCAACCATTGCTTTTTCGCGTTAGCCGCTTCGCCGTCAGCGAGTGGTAAAACTAACGCAAAGGTATCATCAGTAATACGATCATTAATTAATTTCGTGTCAATTTCAGGTAATAATTTACACATGTGTAAAGCCACGCCCATATTAGCGAGCGCACCCAACAACAATCCAGTTTCCATAATCACAACTAAAAATGTAGGCCAAGCAAAGAATGGCTTGCCACCAACATTTAATGGCCAGTCATGATATTGCGTGAAGAAACACAAATGCAGCCCGAGTGCAAAACCAACTAATATGACCGTCATAACTGGACGGCCAAGCAAACTGCGTGGAATGCCCAATTTTCCTTCCAGGCCATGGACCGGATATGGAGTAAATGCTTGTGGTTTATGACCGGCAGCAGTCGCAGCTGCACAAGCGTTGGTAAACGTTTGCTGATCGCGGTAATAACCGGCAACGATGGGTGTGGCCTTAGCCATGGTGACCGTCCCCGTTTTTATGGCTCGGTTTTAGCAACGTGGCTTTTATTTCGGCAATCGAAATAACTGGAACCACACGCACAAAGCCAAGAATGAAGAAGAAGAATAAGCCAAACGAACCACCTAAAATAAACCAATCGAAGGTGCGGAAACTAAATGATGCATCCCAAGACGACGGCAAGTGGTCTTGCATCACTGATAATGAAATAATGACAAAACGTTCGAACCACATGCCTATATTGACCGCAATCGCGATACCCATGAGTGCGAATAAATTACGTCGGATAGCTCTAAACCATAGCAACTGCGGAATAGCTACGTTGCAGGTCATCATGATCCACCACGCGAACCACCAATTACCGAGTGGGCGATATAAAAATTGATGCCGCTCGAACGCAGATTCAGACCACCACGCACTGAAATATTCCATAATGTAGACATAAGTGACTAAAAGTCCGCACACCAACATCACTTTGGCTAATTTTTCTAAATGATCGAGCGTGATGTAGCGTTCTAATTTCAACATCGAGCGCATGGGGATTAAGAAAGCCAATGCCATTGCCAAACCACCAAAAATAGCACCGGATACGAAGTACGGTCCAAAAATAGTGGCATGCCATCCTGGGACTTTTCCAACCGCGGCTAATATAGCGATGGTCGAGTGCATGCCGACAACCAGCGGTGTCGCAATCCACGCAAATTGTGCGTAGGCACGTTCGTAGTGAACCCAGTCTTTCGCATTGCCACGCCAGCCCATCGCCAGCACGCTATAAATAGCACGTTGCCATTTATTCGTAGCGCGATCACGCACCGTCGCAAAATCTGGAATTAAACCAAAGTACCAGAAAATTATTGAGGTTGTCGCGTATGCTGTCAGCGCGAACACGTCCCACACAATGGCTGATTTTAAATTCGGCCACAACATACGATCATTTGGATAGGGCATTAACCAAAAATCGACCCATGGACGACCGGTATGAATAAGCGGGAATAAACCTGCAATTTGCACCGCGAACACCGTCATGGCTTCAGTCGAGCGATTAACCGCCGTACGCCATTGCTGACGGAATAAAAATAATACCGACGACACCAGCGTTCCAGCTACAGCAATACCAATCCAGAAGATATAGGTGGTAATATCATTACCCCAATTCACTGGCTGGTTCACACCGAAAATACCATAGCCTTCAATCACATACAGCGCGATGGCGATAACTAATAAACCAGCAACTAATTGCATGCCGCCAAATGCACCATGCCATATTAATGGTGGCTTAGTGAAAATTGGTTTGGTAATATCGTCGGTTATTTGCTTGGCCGTTAATTTTGTTTCCGGCGGTGCTGGTGGTGGAGCGTCCATCACTGGTGCATCTGTTGAGCTCATGGGTGGGCTCCTCCTGCACTGGCATCGGCATGGCCACCGCCATCCAAGCGTTCGCGTTCAGCTGCCGTTGCTGGGCGATTGCGGATGCGTGCTAAATAGGTCACCGCAGGGCGCGTATTTAAAACACTATCCAATAATTTGTAGCCGTGTGCTTGTGCTGAGACTTTATTCACCTCAGATTTTTCATCATTGAGGTCACCAAAAACAATTGCTTTGGTTGGACAGGTTTGCGCACAGGCCGTCGTTACTTCACCATCGCGAATCGCACGGTTTTCACGTTTTTCGGTATCGCGAATTTCGCGCGTGCGCTGCAGGCAGAAATTACATTTTTCCATGACGCCACGTGAGCGCACAGTGATTTCTGGATTGAGTGCCATTTCTAATGGATGGACAGTCAATTCGGCTTGTGAGCTGGTTGAGCCAGAGGTAATTAAATTGCGCTTAATACGTTCAAAAGAATCGCCTGCACCTTGTGGCCCAAAACGATATTTACCGTATTCATACCAATTAAAACGACGCGCTTTATATGGACAGTTATTTGAACAATAACGCGTACCAATGCAGCGATTATAAACCATGACATTAATGCCTTCATCATTGTGCATGGTTGCCATCGCTGGGCAGGCTTCTTCACATGGTGCATTATCACATTGCTGACACATCACTGGTTGCTGCATGACTTCGACATCTAGCATGTCGGTGTCATCGCCTTCCGAGACATAATAACGATCAATACGAATCCAGTGCATTTCACGACCGCGACGCACTTCATCAGGGCCAACAACCGGAATATTATTTTCAGCATTACAGGCGACGACACAGGCATTACAGCCAATACAGGTCGACAGATCAACACTCATGCCCCATTTGTGGCCGACGTAATCATGCTTTTTGCCAAATAAACTGAGACGGCCATGTTCTTTGCCGTCGGTGCCAGCTTCCCACAACGCACGGTGATGTTTTCGTTTTGCTTCACCAGGATCGCTGTTGTGTAATTCGAGTACATCATCGAGCGCAATATCGCGGCCCTGCATGCGATTATGGCCCTGCATATTTGCGAGCACATAGGTCGTGCCGGTATTAATTAATTCAACTGCCGTTCCAGGAACTAAAGCAGAAACAGCAACACTATAACCGCCATTGAGCACGTAATCAGCAACTGCTCCTGCACATCCTTTTGCGCGGCCCCAGCCACTAAATGTTTGGATAGTGCCAGGTTGTTGGCCTTCTTGAATATGGACAGGCAATTTAACCGAGACTGATGCTGCTTTTAATTCTACGACATCGTCATGTTTAATCCCTAATCGTGCAGCATCAGGAGCAGATAACGATACGTAATTATCCCACGTCACCTTAGAAACTGGGTCAGGTAATTCCATTAACCATGCATTATTGAGCCAGGTACCATCACCCATTACACGCGATGGGCTGACAACTAATTGCAAAGTACCATCTGCAAACTGCGTTGGTAATTGTGGTAAGTCTGCTGGAATTTCGTATGGTTTGGGGGCGCTTCCTGGAATTGCCAAATTATAAGTAACAACACCGCGAGCTAATGCACCTTGCCAGAACGCACGATCATCTGCGGCTATTTTTAATTGTGGTTTGACGTTGCTGACCCACACATTCTGCACATAGCGTTGCCAACTTTGCACACCGTTGGCGGCCGCAACCCATAATGGTTTTCCAGAAGCAACGCTTTGTGGAACAGTTTTTTGTTCAATTTTTTCTTGAATAAATGCTGGATTTTTAACGCCCGCTGCAACAGCAAAAGCCATTAAACTTTCTTCTTGTGCGCGTGCATCCCACAATGGTGGCAGACATGGTTGTTGCAGACTGTAAATGCCTGGCCGAATTTCGGCATCGCCCCAACTTTCGAGTCCATGCAAGGTCGGAGCAACATAATGCGCCAAATGTGCAGTTTCTGTCAAGCGATCTGCTAACACCACGACGGTTTTAACTTGTGATAAAGCCTGTGCCGATGCTGGCACGTCAAATACTGGGTTAACGCCAACAATTATTACCGTTTGTAATTCACCACGGGCAGCAGCTTGCAGCACCGTGGTTGCTGGTGCTGCTGTTGCAGAAATACCAGTCGTTGTTTGAACACCAACAACAGTTTTACCATCATTACCTAATAATGAATTTAAGGTATGGATTGCCGTCATTAATTGATGAGCGTTGGCACTAGCGGTGCCATGCGGAACACCATAAACAAGACTATTTTCTTTTGCTTGATGAATGGCAATTAAACGTTCAGCGGTAAATGTAATAGCATCTTGGCCATTAATTGTTTTAAGCCCTAAAGCCTCGCCTAAGGGTTTACCGCCGCGAACAGTATTTAATGAGGCAGATATATCAGCAGGAATTTTTTGTCCGGTTTTCTCAGCAACTAATTCAGCAACCCCCCAGGCAGCATGTGCTAATTTATCGGGTGCAATGCGCACACGAATATCTGATGCAGCGCCTGTTTGGCTCATCACAGCTTCGAAGGCAATGACTTGGCCAGCGGTGTGATTTTTTTCTGCACCGCGTAAGCGACGGAAATCACCAAATGCGACTAATTCATCTAGGCCAACATCCGCTAAATAATCACCACCAAATGTCACTAAAGTTTGTGCGTGTTCAATGTGTCGCACCACGTGACCACGGCTTGCGTTAAATGGTAAATCAGCACGTGTGTCGTGCACTCCGTGCATGATTAAATTACCAAATGCCGCTTTATAGTGATCAATCAATGTACGCTGTGCTGGACCATCAACAGGACCAGTAATTAAACCAATACGTCCACCACTTTTTAGTGCCTCACCGATTTTAGCATCCATTTCTGACCACGATACGTCGGTAAACATATCGCCATCACGGCGAACGGTACCATTTTGTAAGCGATCAGGATCGTATAAATTTAATAATGATGCTTGCGTCCGCACATCTGCGGTACCACGCGTTAATGCGACATCAGGATTACCTTCAATTTTAATTGGTCGGCCATCATAGGTTTTCACCATGACCGCCACTGGGCGTCCCGAATCGCGAACGGTTGAGCTATAATAAACAGCTTTACCGATAGTACGATTTTCAGGTTGTTGAGCGTATGGCACCAACGTGTCAGGATGTTTTTTATAGCAGCCAGCCAAAGCAAATACGGCAGCGGCACCAGTTAATTGCATAAAGCCACGGCGATTAACCGTCGGTAATACGCCCGACCATTCCCGGCGTAATTCAGCTAATGCTTCCTCGGAATTACCCTCGGTTTGGCAACTGACATTGTGATGTCCATGCGCTTGGCGTAGGTCCGCAATAGCGCGGGCGACTTCTGGTCCAAACTCATCATTGCCAGTAAGCGCAGTGTCGCGCTCGGCTGGTGCTCGCCAGATGCGGCGCGGCTGGGAAGAGCTCTTCGGCTGGGAATCGGTCATAGGATTGGCTTCCCGTGCGACGTCGTGCACGTGGCGGATGCATGGTGACGGTTAGAATTTATTGGTGACACGTATTGCACTGGGTTGGCGCATTCATGAAAGTCTTTGAGAGATTAATAATGAGTTCACCATTACCATCTTTCTCAAAGAGATCTTTATAAGCATCACGATGTGTTTCTGGTAAATCAGCAACACGCCAACGCGGTAGCGTTGTGGGATTCGCTTTTATTATTTCTAAAACATGCTGAG
>JAHEDF010000383.1 GCA_024641365.1 Planctomycetota bacterium
GAGGGGAAAACATAAATATGGCGCTCACTGGTGTAAATAACCGTTTTTCACGCTAAAATATTATTCTTTTGATCGACAATAAACGAGTCGACGTCCTTGATTTATAACACATAAAAACCACTTTTACATCTCTGTGTTCTCCGTGCCCTCTGTGTTGATTGTCTTCAATTTATCATATTTTACACAGAAAAATCGTATTTCTTAGCCGAATAGCATTGTGGTAGACTATAAATGAGATGATAGTAAAGGAGTTATAGATGGAGTCTTATATCGCTTTACTTGGCTTGTTATTATTTTTAATAGGATTCATATGGCTAGTTGTTATTGCATTTAAGAAAAGTATGTGGTGGGGTATCGCCTGTCTATTAATGCCACTTACAGTTTTGATTCTCGCAGATAAAGAACGTAAGGCAACTGGCATCCCTGGGCTCTTATTTTTCTTTGGTTTTATATTATTATTTTCAGGTATTTATGCGAACAGCATTATGTAGTAATTAGGTCAAAATACATGCTTCGATCAAATTATCTCGCCTCTGTTGTTGCGAGAGCATCGTGACGGATGAATTATTCAAGGATTTAGATGCTAATTTGTCCTGCACAGGTATAGTCGACGTGTTCGAATGGCTTGGTTTCTTTCGCGGGGAAATCAAGGATATATTCAAGATGATCGAATTCCATTCATTACGTCTGTGGCGTGTCGATAGCATGACGTACCATACGAATTAATTCATCAATAGTATATGGTTTGGCAAGAAAACCGATGTGGGGAATGTCCATGTTTAAAGAAAAAGCATCGGTAGCATATCCTGATGAAATGATGATTTTTAAATTTGGATAAACGGTTCGTAAACGCACAGCCAAACTTTCACCACCAAGATCTGGTAACACTAAATCGGTTAATAAAAGATCAATTTTCTGAGATTGTTCTTGGGCTAAACGAATAGCTTCATTGCCATCGCTTGCTGCCATAACGCGATAACCTTGATTAACTAATGCATCCCGGGTTAATTCTAAAATAGTGGAATTATCTTCGACCAATAAAATCGTTTCGGTGCCACCTAAAGCAGCAAGGCGAATGGGTGTAAGAATATCGTGCGCATCTTGTTGAACTTTGGGCAAATAAATACTCATGGTGGTGCCATTATTTTCTTGTGATTCGACCTGAATAAATCCATTCATCGAACGAACCGTACCATAGGCACTTGATAGCCCTAATCCGGTGCCTTTCCCTTGTGCTTTTGTCGTAAAAAATGGTTCGAACAGTCTGTCGACTGTTTTTTCATTCATCCCAATTCCATTATCACGGACCGACAATGTTATATAGACACCAGGCATTACTCCATTTCGGCGACCGAGCTCGGCTTCGACGGTTACCTCCCGACTTATAAGTGTTAGCCTCCCACCATTTTTCATCGCATCGCGTGCATTGATACAGAAATTCATTAACGCTAATTCTAATTGACCAGGGTCACCTGCTACGTGCCCAATATCTGCAATTAAATCAGTCTGTATAATGATATTTTCTGGTATTAAGCGATCTAAGAGGATACGTAAACGCTCTATAATTTTGTTGGGGTTGATTACAGTTGACGTTATCGGTTGTCGGCGACTAAATGATAATAAATGTTTAGTTGTTTCAGCAGCTCGGTCAGCAGTCTGCATGATAGTATCAGCGTGAACGCGAAGCGGGTGTCCGTTGGGTAGCGCCCGTTGTAATAAATTCGCATGTCCAGAAATAACGGTGAGTAAATTATTATAATCATGAGCGATCCCACCCGCTAAGCGGCTCATGGCTTCCATTTTACCGGCTTGTAACAATTGCATGGCGGATTCTTTTCGCTCTCGCAGCATACGTGCTTTTTGTAATGCCAAGTTTACGAGATTTCCTACTGATGATACAAATTCACGCTCATCAGCAATCCAATTACGTTGCCGTGTTGTTTGATGTATACCCAATACTAAAAAACCTTCTGTTCGAAAGGAAAAAGGAACCCATAACAAGCTGCGGATAGTCAGTTTTTCATGAATAATAGCGGCTGAACCTTCACTGACAAATCGCGGGTTAATTTGATCGGCATGACTTTCTAAAGGAGTGCGCATTTCCCAGGCATGACGCAAACTTTCTGAGAATAGATTTAGTCCAAACGACGTTTTACTGTCTTCATTTATTTCCCCGGTGAGATTCCACTGACTAATGATACCAGCTTTTTGCTCAGCTAACCCGACATCTAAAACGACTATGCTATCAACGGCGAGAGAACGACCTGTAATTTCCAATAGTTGAGGCAAGATATTATCAGGATCTTCATTCGCGATAACAGTTTGCGACATACGATTTAATGCACCGGAAAATTGCAGCTGACGATGTAAATGGTCTCGGTGTTGTGATAATTCACGTTCGGTGCGCATTATATCACTGACATCTGTGCAGCTACCAATATAACCAGCAAATTTCCCATCCGGATGTCGTAAGGGTTGGCCTCGTTCCTGTAACCAACGATATTCACCATCAGCACGTTTCATGCGAAAACGATGCATGTAATCTGTTTTATCTTTACTCGCTTCGGTAACGGTCTTAATTACACGGTTATAATCATCTGGATGAATATTTAGACGCCAATCCGAGGCGAGTGCTTCATCCAAATTCTTTTGGCAAAAATCTAACCATCGTTTATTAAACCATTGTGACTGTCCATTTTCATCACTGGTCCAAATGAGAACAGGAGCATGTTCGGCTAACCGTGGTACTGTTTCATCTCTTTCTTTCGCACGAATGGCGCGATGGCGACCCGATGCAGTCGCTGGTCCTTGATCCTGATGCAATATGACAGCACCCGGACTAGCCAACGCATGAATAATAATTTGATAGGGTCGTTCTTCACCATTGTGCCGTACGGCATAGCCGTGAATAAATTGATTGAGCCCACCTTGTAATACGCGCTGCATGGCTTCTTCGATATCAGCATGTAATTGTTTTTGTGGTCCAGCTGCTTCTTCGCAAATATCAAAATAATAAGTGCCGACTGGATCTGCGACATCCCATTCCCCCGATTCGGTCATCATTTGTCGCCAGGCTGTGTTCACACTGACGATGACGCCATGGACATCGACAATTGCGACAGGCATGGGTAATGCCTGAAATGCACTATTCGCTAAGCTTGGCAGATCAATTGGGGTTGAGGACATAGTACCCAAGCGAGTTGTCGAAATTAATTTAAAGAGAACTCATGAGAGAGCGAGATTGATTACAGAGGCAATTTGTCAGTAACATTATGTCACAGGCAAATCTGAATGGTCTGAAAGACTTTTCACAGCTAATCTGGCTGCGCATAATAAAGATATTATGAAAATTATCTCTATCCGTGTTTCAAAGCATCGGTTTTGAACCAGTATACCACGAAACACATGCGCGGGAAACAACAATTGCAACGTGTAGGCTAATCGTTTTCGAACAAGCAACGATTGGTCTGTTCTCTGGAGAGCCGTGTCAAAATAGCTATTCGAATATGGGTTCATTTAGTGAGCTATTCAGAAGTGCTCGTTATCGGTCATCACAACCCCATTTTTCATAACCATAAAGGAATCAATAGCATGCACCAAATGATGTGCGTTGCATGGGGATTCGTTGTTGGTGGACGAAATTTTTGTCCTCGTTAGCGTGCCAAGCTCGAAAAAGGAATCCTTATGCTCGCTGACTATCGTGCCCATGTCGCAGAACGTGCTCAACTTGGTATCCCACCATTGCCACTAAATCCTGAGCAAACGGCGGCGCTGTGTGCCTTATTGGAAAAACCGCCAACGGGTGAAGCTGATTTTTTAAAAGAATTAATTACCGAACGAGTAACTCCCGGTGTTGATCCATCATCACGCGTGAAAGCAGACTGGTTGGGAAAAGTTGCACATGGTGACGTAACCAGCCCGATAATTGATCGACCTGAAGCAATACGATTGCTTGGCACCATGTTGGGTGGATTTAATATCCCATATTTAACGCGTGAATTAGAGGGTCCCCATGCAGAGCAAGCAGCGGAAGCATTAAAGGGAACGATTTTAATTTTTGATCACTTTAGTGTGGTCGCAAAATTGGCTGAGGGTGGAAATAAGCAGGCTAAAGAAGTTATTTTAAGTTGGGCTGAAGGCGATTGGTTTACGCGTCGCAGTTCATTACCCAAATCAATTATCGGAACGGTTATTAAAGTTGCGGGAGAAACCAATACCGATGATTTAAGTCCGGCTCAACAAGCCTCAAGTCGCCCAGATATTCCGCTGCACGCGTTGGCTATGTATGAAGTGCGCGACAAACAGCAAAATCAAACGACAAAATTTTTAGAACGTGCACGAAAAGTTGCTGAGTCAGGTCGTGCTATAATTGTTGGTGATGTCTATGGTACCGGCTCAAGTCGTAAAAGCGCGACTAATTCCGTGATGTGGGCAACTGGCGAAAATATTCCATTTGTT
>JAHEDF010000029.1:0-5567 GCA_024641365.1 Planctomycetota bacterium
TTTAGACGACAGCACTGATGACACGGGTGTTGTTGTGCATAAAGCAATCGCAACCGCACAAGCCAATGGCATTTCTATAACCCACGTTACCAGAACTGACCGTGTGGGTTATAAAGCTGGGGCCATGGCACATGGCTTATCACTCAACGACGCCCCATTTGTTGCTATCTTCGATGCTGATTTTCAACCGCAGCCAGATTTTTTACAACGCGCCATTATTCCCTTTTTAAACGATGACCGCTTAGCGTTAGTACAAGGGCGTTGGGATCACGCGAATCGTCACGACAATGCGCTCACCAACGCACAAGCATTAGGCATAGACAGTCATTTTGGTATCGAACAAGGTGCACGGGCGTGGAATAATTTAACCTTAAATTTTAATGGAACGTGTGGCCTCTGGCGACGTGCTGCTATTGATGATGCTGGTGGCTGGCAACATGACACGTTGACTGAAGACATGGATTTAAGTTATCGCGCTCAATTACGTGGGTGGCGCTGTACGTATCGCAATAGTTTAGTCGTCCCTGGTGAATTACCCGCGACATTAGGTGCTTGGCGCACGCAGCAATTTCGCTGGGCAAAAGGCTCGCTACAAACCATGGTGAAATTAGCTGGACCGATAGTGCGCTCATCGTGGTCCTGGCATCGACGCATTGCGGCTCTCTTACATGTCAGTCATTATCTCATTCACCCTTTAATATTTTTGTCTGTCTTATGTGCTCCTTTGGCACTGTTGGCAATTCCATTTTTGCCGACTGCTATGATTGGCATTATGATTGGTTGCTTTGCGCTTGGTGCCACTGCGCCATTTATTTTATACACCGCATCGCAATTGGTTTTACGTGGATGGTCGGGATTAAAAAATCTTCGCCATTTACCAATGTTAACGGCCATGGGTACTGGCATTGCCGTATCGAATAGCCGTGCTGCATGGGAAGTACTGCGTGGTTTGAAATCTCCATTTATTCGCACGCCCAAACAAGGATTAACCACTGGTAGTTATCGTCCACAGACAGCAAATGGTTGGCCTGAAATTATTTTAGCAGGCTGGTCTGCCGCTGGCCTGTTAGTTGGTTTTAATTGGTCACACGCGTGGATGGCGCCGCTCCTGTGGTTATATACTGGCGGTTTTACTTGGATTGGGTGGCGAACATTACGTGATAGCAATCACACCATACGCGACTTTATTTTTCCAGGTATCGCCCTCGCTAGTTTATGTTGTTACGGTGTGTTAATAAATTTCTCAGGCACATGGCGGGACGCACCTGTGTACTTCGCTACCGGTGGTCTCCTACTTGGTGGATTATATGTCTGCGCTGTCATTGTGCTGCGTCATCGTCATCAACGAAATGAACAATTACCGTCTTTGATATTTATTTTCGCAGTCGCAATAGCTATGCGGGTTTTATGTTTGGGCATGGCACCGTCAGATGACCTCGCGCGCTATGCCATCGAAGGACAGCAAATACTCAGTGGTGAAAATCCTTACCACGTCGCTCCAGCACAATCAGCGGTATCAGCGACTTTAGCACCTGTTATTACCGCACCACTTAATCATGGCGATTGGACAGCCATTTATCCGCCATTAGCGTTATCTTACCATACACTGGTTAGCGCTATTTCTCCACAGCCACTGACCTTTCAGCTAGCCGCTTTTTTATTAGAATTAGTTACGTTGGGGTTTTTGCTGGTCCTCATGCGACAACAACATGTTCCAGGTGCATTTATTTTAGCGGCTGCTTGGAATCCCATTGGCCCATTATTTATTACAGGTGAGGGCCATCACGATATTCTCATGGCACTTTTCATAGTAGTTGCACTTATATGGTTTACCCACCACCACAGACGAAGTATTGTGGCTATGAGTTGTGCCGCACTGGTAAAACCATTCGCTGTTGTAGCGCTAGTGCCTTTATTATTTTCACGTCGCTGGTGGTGGTGGTGCGTTCCGCCAAGTTTAGCAATTTTGGCATATCTCCCATTTGTTGATGCCAAATGGGGCGTACTCAGCAATTTAGGACGATTTGGCGCTGACATGCATTTTCACGGTGCGCTCGAACCATTTATTCGAGAAATATGGTCGTGGTTTTTACCGGATGCTGTTGTGCGCTCATTTACTATATTGTCATTAATTGGAATACTATTTATGTGTTCCGCGTATGTCGTGCGTTCAGCAACACAAATGCGAATTATTACTATTTGCACGCGACTATTCGCCATTTTACTTTTGTGCCTTCCAACGATGCATCCATGGTATTTTGTAATGCTCGTCGTAATGCTCCCGTTTACGCGCTCGTATGGCTTGTTAGTATGGACCGCGTTAGCGCCAGTATATTGGCTGCATGGAATCGCCATACAGTCGTCTGGCATCTGGATTGAATCCGGTTGGGTGACCAGTTTAGCGCATGTACCTGCACTGGTCATTTTAGCGTGGGAAGCAGCTGGGCGACCAACAGTGCTGAACCGCCGCAAACCAGAAGCAACATTGGAGATGAGTCCATGACAAAAACTTTGTGTATTTTTGCTCGTGCACCTATTAAAGGCCAAGTCAAAACTCGCTTAGCAAAAACGTTAGGCGATGATGTCGCAATGGAAGTGTATCGCGCTTTATTAGCGCACACTGGTTTTGTTGCGACTCAATGGACTGGTCCAGTACGTATTTATGTCGCTGGCGATTCAAATAGCCTGCACGATTCGCAACTCGGCTCTTTCCCGATGTTTGCTCAAAAAAGCGGCGAATTGGGGACGCGTTTATTAGACGGTGTTAGTAAAGCCTTAGCTGAAACGCCAAACGGCGCCGTTGCTATTGGCACTGACTGTCCATTATTACAAATTGAACACATTACTGCATTAGCCTCTCATTTAGCAAATCGCTCAGTTGCTATTGGACCATCACGCGATGGCGGTTATTGGGGGATTGCGGTTAATAGTTTAGAAACAGCACAAATTTGCTTTGCTGATGATTTACCATGGTCGACGCAAACATTATTAGTGGCTACACGTAAGCGGTTATCCGCAGCCAACATTCCGTGTGGACATGGTGAGTTGCTTGACGATTTAGATACGTTATCCGACCTTAATCGCGCTGAAGCAGCAGGTTTTCGCTGGGGTAATCAAGGAGCAACATGATCGCAGCGCTCACACGATACGCTTCCTGGTTACATCTTCGCTGGCCAGCAGGCGTACCTGAGCCGCTTCCACATGTGCACCAAGATGGCACCACAATAATTCCTGGAGTCTTGATTGCTGGAGACCTCACGGGAATCCCTTTATTAAAATTTGCTTTAGATTCTGGCGCGCGCGCAGCAAAACGATGTGTGGCTGAATTAACCGCTGAGCCAATAGCAGATGCTGAAAAAAACTATGATATTCTTATTATCGGAGGCGGTGTAGCGGGCATGGCCGCGGCATATGAATGCGCGAACACCAATAAGAAATTTGCGGTTATTGAGGGCGCGACAACACTCAGCACACTACATAATTTCCCCGTACAAAAGCCAATATTCACTTATCCCAAAGTCATGTCACCAGCTGGTGAATTGCAGATATCCGCATCGGTTAAGGAAGAGTTATTAACAGAATTACAACAACAATTAGCTACTGTTAATATTCCACTCATTCATGGTGTTTCCAGCCATATTAGTCGATCACAAAGTGACTTACTGGTTCATCTCCAAGATGGTAGAACACTGACTGCGAAACGAATAATTATTGCCATTGGTCGCAGTGGAAATTTTCGTAAATTAGATATCCCAGGCGAGGAATTACCCAAAGTTACCAATCGCCTTCATGACCCGAAATTCTATCGGGATAAAAATATTATGATTGTCGGTGGTGGCGATAGCGCCTTAGAAGCTGCCATTGCCTGCGTAAATGCAGGAGCACATGCTACCATCGCGTATCGCGGATCAGCCTTTAACCGTGCTAAGGCAGAAAATATAACACAGGTTAATTTATTAGCAGCGCAAAAGAAATTATCGCTCCTTTATTCGACAACACTTATAGCCATTACAGATCAAAAGGTCTCACTTAAAAGTAAATCAGAGCAAAAAGAAATCGCCAATGATGCCGTACTCGTATTAATTGGACGCGAACCACCACTGGATTTTTTCCGACGCAGTCAGCTGCCAATTCGCGGTGAAATAAGTAATAAAAAACGAACTTTTCTCATTGCATTTTTACTCGCTATTACAGTTATCTATGCCTGGAAAAGCTACATTATCCCGCCATTAACCGGCGCACTGTATCCAGGAAAACTATTAGCCGGTGTGGTCGAACGCATAGCTGATCCCAGTTCATTGTTGAGTGTTATTTTTACGTCTGCAAGCCAACCAGGATTTTGGGTCACACTTGCCTATAGCGCCGCCGTGCTTGGCTTTGGTATCGATCGTATGCGCAGGCGCAAAACCCCCTACGTAAAAATACAAACGCTTACATTGATGAGTATTCAATGTCTGCCATTATTTATTTTACCAGAAATTGTGTTGCCTTGGCTGGCTGCTAATGATTGGTTATCGCATACCATTCGCGATAATTTATTTCCGGATGGACAATATTGGAAAGCTTATGGATTTATTTTAGCATGGCCACTAATGGCCTGGAATGTATTTACCAATGAGCCGAATGCGTGGTGGTTAACCATTAGCGCCATGCAAACCTTTGTCATTATACCGCTCTTAGTGTGGCGATGGGGCAAAGGTGCTTATTGTGGCTGGATTTGTTCGTGCGGCGCCTTGGCTGAAACGATGGGCGATCGTCATCGCGATAAAATGCCACATTGTCCATTTTGGAATAAAATGAATTTTGTTGGTCAATTTATTTTGGCGACTGCATTCCTGATTTTGCTACTGCATATTGTAAGTTGGACTGCCCCAACGCTGGTCGCACCCGCATTTGTTGAAACAGTATTGATGAAAGGCTATTGGAAACATGCCGTCGATTTCCTTTTAGCAGGTGCGCTTGGTACCGGGTTATATTTTTGGTTATCTGGGCGCGTGTGGTGTCGTTTTGCATGTCCATTGGCTGCGCTTATGCATATTTATGCGCGCTTTTCTCGCTTCCGCATTGTCGTTGAACAAAAGAAATGCATCTCATGCAATGCGTGCACAACAGTCTGTCATCAAGGCATCGATATCATGAATTTTGCCAATAAAGGCGAACACATGGCCGATCCACAATGTGTGCGTTGTTCTGCGTGCGTGCAAACTTGCCCAACGGGCGTGTTACAATTTGGCCAAATCAATAGCATTGGCGCTGTCGTTCATCTCGATAAATTAGCGGCGAGCCCAGTTGTCATGCGAGAGAAATAAGTGAGCGCCAGTCTGTAGTGACTGACGCTCATAAAAAGATTCAGGTAAGAGTCGACTTATATTATTCTTTACCATCAACTTTTTCAATTTGTTCAACGCGACGACGCTCTTCCCACGACCAATTAATTTTGACGTGGTCGCCAGCTTTAAATTTTGACATCTTTTCCAGCATTTCCTTTTCCAGTCCACCACCGTCTTTCGGCATACCACCGCGCCAATGTGGCATAAATAACAAATTTCCCTCTTTGGTTTTTAAAA
>JAHEDF010000029.1:5577-16930 GCA_024641365.1 Planctomycetota bacterium
AAATATTTTGGTTGGGGTGACGAGAAAAAATGGTGGCGCCCAAATTTAGATGCGGTTTCTAAAGGACTCAAGTCACCACTCGATTGGACTAATTTGGTTTCGACTAAAGAGGCAACGGTTTCTGCTGCGTACGAAGCCTGTTGTTTGGCAAGATTGACAGCTTGTATATTTCGTGTCCCCACCGCGCCAATGTGGCATAAATAACAAATTTCCCTCTTTGGTTTTTAAAATTAATTTTCCCTTTTGATTACTGACAACCGTACCCGTACTAACACCTTTGGTTCCAGTTGCCATTGCATCATGTGCTTCTTTTTTCGGCTCTGCATTTTCATTTTCATGCTCAGCCGCAAACGCAGGTGATGGCTGCATCAGGACAGCGGCTACCAGCAAGCCCGAAATGATCGTGGATAGTGATTTTAACATAACGTTCCTTTGCGGACGCATGGGTGAGTAAGGATAAATTGAAAAATTATGTTTTTTTAAAAGAGATCATAGCCCGTAAGTGGTAGGGAAAGATATTGTCGAGAGTAGCAACCGTATGACGGCCGTCTACAAGCTGGCCATATAAGCCTCCCTTTTACCATGCCCATGGTAACAAAAAATATGCCCGTCGGAAATGGGGTCCGACGGGCTTATAGTTTGACCTATTTGTCTGTCTAAAGACTTAGTTATCCTGATCTTTTTTGACGACAATGTAACTCGGGCCAGGTCCTGCATATACCCGTAATAAAAGATCTCCGTCACTCTTACTAATGGCTTTGACTGCTTCTTTTGCCTTCGTCACGACAACACGATCAACTTCCATAATAACTGTTCCTGGTTTTAGGCCTGCTTTATCCGCACGTGACTGTGGCATTACTTCATGAATAATAACGCCTTGAATATGTTCTGGAATTTCGAAGCGCTCACGTGATTCTTGGTCTAATTCTCCAAGTCGAACACCCAATTTCGCTTTATCTGGTGCTTTTGTATCTGTGTTTTTTGCTACTACGGTATCTTCTCCCGGCATGGCTCCGACTTTAACACTCAGCTGAACCGGTTTGCCGTCACGAATTACTTCTAATTTTACTGTTGTCCCCGGAACGGCTTGTGCAGCACGTAAACGTAATTGGCGTAAATCGTCTACCGGAGCATCATTAAATTTAATGAGCACATCACCAGCCTTCACACCGGCTTGAGCAGATGGTCCGTCATTGGGTACATCGCCAACTAAAACACCTTGTCCATTTTCAATATTAAACGCCGTTGCTAATTCCGGTGATAACGGTTGCAATAAAACCCCTAAATAACCACGTACTACTTTACCGTTTTGAATTAAGCTATCTTGAATGCCTTTCGCCAAATTAATGGGAATTGCAAATCCAATCCCTAAATTACCACCACTTGGACTTAGTATTGCCGTATTAATTCCGATCAGACGCCCATGAACATCAACTAAAGCACCGCCACTATTTCCCGGATTAATGGATGCGTCCGTTTGAATAAAATCTTCGTAATCAGTTAATCCAACACCCCGGCCTCGTGCACTAATTATCCCACTGGTTACTGTTTGTCCGACTCCAAATGGATTGCCAACAGCTAATACAATATCACCGACTTCTGCTGAGGCACTGTCACCTAATTCAATCGCTGGCAAGGTTTCTTTGCAGTCTATTTTCAATACCGCTAGATCACTTTTGGCATCTGCTCCTACTAATTTAGCCGTGTGTTTGTCTTTCCCATTTGCCATAGTAACCGTAATTGTTTCAGCATTTTCAATAACATGATTATTCGTCAAAATATACCCATCTGTGGATACAATCACACCTGAGCCAATGCCTTGATTTTGACGAAATTGCTGACGGTTTTCAAAATCAAAGTTAAAACGGCGTTGCAACTCCTTTGGTATATTCATGCCATCAGGCATTTTCATAAATTTAACAGTACGACTTGTCGAAATAGTCACCACGCTTGGCGACACCTTCTTCACAATGGGAGCAAAGCTGGTTTCCGGCATCACAGCTGCCACTGCTGAAGAGGAATCCGCAGCAAATAACGGGCTCGCTATGACGGCACCTGCTAGGGCTATCGCAGCCAAGATTGGCAATAATATGAGTGGTCGTTTAGTTATGGGAATGGCTTTCGTTGTCATGGTTTTTTCCTCACAGGAAAAAGTTGTGGTTTATCTAAGTCGTTCATTTTTACAGACGAATATACCGACACACTCCTTACATGCAGGTGCATTCAGCTTGTGGGAGGTTTCTCGCAGGAAGTTGGTAATACTGTCATTTAGGGAGTGCTACACTGATCACATGCAGCACACAGTCCGAAGCCGAGTTGGGAAACTGCATCAGCCATTTTTGGAGGCACGTTAGAGTTACCGCATGGCTACTCCACATCGCTCTTCCGCACGTAATCGTTCAACTCCAAGCCGTTCTGCGACAAGCCGTTCTGCGACAAGCCGCTCTGCGCCAAGCCGTTCTGCGACAAGCCGCTCTGCGCCAAGCCCCTCTGCGCCCGATCAAGAAGACGGCTCAGCTCCACATCGTTCATCAACCCGCGCATTGCCAGCGAAAAAAGGAGCTGGAATTGGTTTATATGTGACTGTCGGTATTGGTGTTATTATTTTAGTCGCGGTATTTTCTATTGGCCCAATTCGCAAAAGTATGGCTTTAAATACTTTGGACGGTTTCAAAAATGATGGAAAGAATCCCGAAGCCATTGCTGCTGCAGATGCCTATTTGGCATTAGCCGGTGATCAACCGAGTGTTGTTGCATCGGCAATTCGCCAAGACCGCGGCCCTGTCACCGCACAAATTCATTTAGCTAAACAATTAAAATTATTTTCTATTTTAATGTTTATCGCCGAACGACCAATCAAGAGTGGCGAAGGCGCTGGAATAACGGTGGAGGAGCGCGTATCTGCATTAGAAACTGGAGCAGAGATTTATGATAGCGAAAAAAATGGTGACGACCTCTTGCCAGATGACATTAAGAAATGGGCACAAGCCATTGAACAAGACCGTAGCGTTGCATTAGCAAGCATAAAATTATTAGTCGCTGCAAAACCTAAATATATAAACGAAATATTGACGGATATAGCAACTAAAGGAGATCCTGATCCTGTCTTAGCCAACGCTGCTATTGATGGATTAGCCTCCTTGGCAGAACCAAGCACACTCGGTTACATTATTAAACTATTAGAAGGCAATAATAACGATTTGGTCATTGCTAATAAAGCACTAACTGAACGTATTGTGAATTTAGCGAACGGCGATCATCTTACTCAGATCAATAACTTACTTGATCATCCAAAACCAGGCGTTCGTGCCATCGCTTTTGAAGCGCTGGGCGGACCTCTTATGCGTCTAGGCGACAGTCCCGCACATGTAAAATTACGCAGTGATTTGGCAAAACGAATTGGCCCAAAATTAGTGAGCGAAACACCCAGTATTGAATTAGCGGCTACCTTAAAAGCCGTTCGTGGTTTACGTTTGCTTGATACCGCTGATGCCGTCCTTGCGATTTTACCGCAAATATCGGAACTTAAATTGCCTGACATTGATAATGATGTCATGGCCGACATTTTAGGACGTGCACTAATTCCAACCATTCCTTTACCTCCACCGCCAAAAGATGGCGGTAAACCATCAGAACAAGATACCGTTGCAATTAAGATTCGTGCTCAAGGCGATGCGCTTATTAGGAAGCTCAGTGCTGGATTAGATGATGGCGCCACACGTACGGTGTGCGCCATGGCTCTCTCGCTGATTCATGACAAAACTTATTTACCGCTGCGCGATGCGGTTGATCGCTTAATCTCACATGGTGAAGAACCAACCTGCATGAATGCGGTCATTACCATTGTCGATAAAACCTATGGCCGCAATGACGTTACAAAGCACTGCCAATTGGATTTGAATAAATGGGAAAAATTTCTAAAAGCAGACCGGCCACAATTTGAACGCGTAAAAGAAATCCTAGAATGGCTACGCGAAAATGGAAAATATCAGTTAGTGTCAGATGGACGTGAACGTTTAGGCATTAGCAAAGACTATATTACAGCCGCTCAGGCAGATTTAGATAGTTGGCTTAGTGATCCTAAATTTCTACCACCACTTGGCCTTACTAGAAACCGTATAGATGGTCTCAATCAAGACATTAAAATGCTTGGGATGAACGTACGCAAAGCGTGGGCTGGTGCATTGTAAATAATCTAAATAGATAAAGAGATCCAAGTTTTACCCTTGTAGCATTGCACAATTAAACGACGGGAAAATCCCGTCGTTTAATTTCACTCTTATATTCATTAAGTTGGATACCCTACCAGTAATATACCACGCAGCGACTATTAGATTTATTAATTATTTTGTCAGCTTAACCGGTACTGTTTCTTCGCGTGAAAGCGATGCTTTACCGTCAATCGAACGTGGATCGATAACAGTTACATTCTCGCCGTCGAATACGACATAGACAGACTGCCCATCTTCTGTTTTGACTGGCACAACTTGCGTATGCGTTTGCGAGCCTTTATCCTGTGTGTTTTGCGTGGCATTTAACCAAGCCCACAAACCAATGGTAGCACAGAGACTAGCTGCCATAGCAACCGGCCATGGCAAACGGCGATGGTGCCAATTTGTGATTTTGAATGGTGACGCCATGACAGTTGATGAGGATTCACTACTTTGTTCTAACGCAATTTGAATGAGGTCATGCTGCACCAAGACATCCTGACAATTTACACAACGTGCAATGTGTGCAAATAATGCCGGATCGCTCTCTTCATTTAAAACCCCATCAACGACTAATGGCAATAAAGATTCAACTTCATCACAGGCAAATTCTGTTTTTTGAGTGTCCATGTTATGGGTGCTCATAGGTCACCTCGCATTATATTATCTAATTGTTCTTTTAATGCCGCCCGACCTCGGCATAGGCGCACTTCCACCGCTTGGCGACTCACCATTAAGCGATTAGAAATCGCCTCATGGTCTAAACCTTCGTCAATGCGTAAACGCAGCGCTTCGCGTTGAGATTCGGGCAAAGAATCAAGCGCGCGACGAACTGCTAATATGCGTTCGCGCGATAAAAATTGTTCGGTAGGATTTCGACCTAAATCACCGGTGGCGGTATGATCGCCCAATACATCATGCGAAACACCTTTGCGACGGTCTTCTCGACGCAAATAATCTAAGCTGGCATTACGGGCTAATTGAAACAACCAGCCACGAATTGCTGATGGATCGCGTACCGAATCTAATCGGCGCAGTACTTTAAGGCTGACTTCTTGAAAGACATCATCAACTGTTGCCGCATCGCGCACATAACGCTGAATGGTACGACGCAACGCACCTTCTTCGCGGGTGAGCAACGCAACCGCATCGTTCGCTGCTGCACCAGACGTATCAGTGAGGTCAGAAGCCAGTATAGTCGTAGTTATGGGTGCCATTGCATTAGAGGACGGACTTTGGGTCGGCAACCTTACTTGGCCCCTATCTTCAGCCTCTACATGGTCCTGAGTGTCGTTCACGAGGTATTATCCTATTAGCGGCGTTATTTACCTAAAAGGGACTCGATACTGCTTTCTATGCTGCTGATATCTCTAATGGACGCCCGGTTACGCAACATAAAAACGGCTGCATTGCGAACTGATTCAAATTGATCATGACGCAGGGAACTTTCAATTTCACCAACCACTTCTGCAAACGAACGACTATGAGCATCAATGCGCTGTGTAACAAAAATCAGATAAGCATTATTATCAATAACAAAAACTGGGCTGATACTCCCAACTGTCGCTGTTTCAAAAACCATTTTATCAAATGCAGGCTGGTAGGTTCCGGATTCAACCCAGCCCATATCACCGCCATCAACAGCATTTGGACCTTGGCTAAAATTTTTGGCCATATCTTTAAACGCCGCAGCATCTTTACCGACCAACTGCAAACGTAAATCTTCAAGTTTTTTATTCGTCATTTCCGCATTGCGTAATGCACCAGCACGTTTCTCAACTTCACCGGCAAATTGTGCAAGATCAGCTGCAACCGCATCTAAATCGGTACGCGTTGCTTGTTGGGCAATTTCTTGCACTGCTTCGGCTAATAATTTTTCCTGTTCATCGGCACTGGAAACTGTGTATTTTTCAATACGGCTCTCACTTGCTTTGCGAATTACCTCATCATTCATATCTTGCGCACGTCGAAAGACTGTAATGCGCATCTGCTTTACTTCTTGTCGTTCTGCTTGACTACTCGGACGCAATAATAATTGCAAAACTTGTGCACGAGCGGGACGGCGAAAATCAGCCTGACGTTCTTTATAACTTTGCTCTAATTGCTCTGGTGCAATATGAGGAACTCTGCTTTCAAAATACCCCAAAACTAAATCTATAATTTGTTTCCGCTCTATAAATTTTCGTTCTTCTGCTTGTTCACGTAAAGAACTACCACGGCCTGATGCTTTTGAACGCTCCATTACCATTTGTGAAATTCGTTCATGATCAACTAAACGAAATCCACGTTGTTCTGATAATTCGCGACCATATTGAATTAATAATTCTTCTTCGGTTAATTCTACTAATGACTGCTTGGCAAAAGCGACTACTTCTTCACGCGTTGTTGGACTAGGTCGACCACGTCGCTCATTCTCAGACATTCGTAAAGAATAACGACGCATGACATCGCCTAGCGAAATTACTGAATCGTTGACATATCGAAGGGTTAAATCAGCCATGCGCGCATCATTTTCAGCGCTTGGCATAGTGCCTATACATACAATTAACACGGTTAATTGTAGGATTATTTTGTGCGTCATGGTGTGCACGCACATGGGAACATAACGCCACATGTGGCGAACATCCGCTGTGGCAAAATTGTGCACTGGTGGCATGGCCAAGATGCTAGAGGTCCTTTTCGCAAGCCAAGGAGCAGCTTTTATGCACAGCTCTTTACAGTAATCCGCGTGCGCATGGATTTAAGGAGTTGCTCATGAATGTAAGTATCATAACTGCACTAAGTTGAAACAAAGGGCCATGACAATGCTGCGATCGATCAACAACTCGAACAATACGGTTAAACACAACACCCTCGCCAAAGGCGAGGGTGAGAAACAGTGCGATAAGGTATCGCTAAAATAATTATCTCAAAAATTAATTACCGAGATAAATTTCTACGCGACGATTTGCAGCTTTATCACTGCCACGCGGTGCGTGTTCTCCGCGGAATGAACCTTGAATACGAGTCGCTTGCACACCAGCTGCCTGAAGAGCGCGAACCACCGCAGCCGCACGGGCACCTGATAAACCCCAATTATCATGAAATTTTTCTTTCGTCGAAGCGCGAGCAACAGGCGTGTCATCCGTATGGCCTTCTACAATTACTCGTGAGCCTGCATATTCACCGGTATTTAAACGTGCTGCAATTTTATTAATACTGCTTTTACCTTCGGCACTTAATTGATCACTACCTTTCGCAAATGCAAAATCTTCGGCTAATGCTAAACCACCTTCTGCAGTGCGCGTCGTGCCTGGAATGTCTTCACCCTCAAGCATTTTCTTAAATTGCCCGCCCACTGTCGTCTCAGCACCTTTTTTAGCTAATTCATCACGTGCGCTTTGTAATTGTGCACTCAATGATCTGTTTTGATTCGTTAGTCGATCCACTTCGCCAGTAAGTCTATTATTTTCAGCGCGTAATTCGTCATTTTCTAGCGAGTTCGCACCAACACGTGTGCGGCAACCGCTTAATGCGACAAGCGCAAGCAAAGGGAGGATTAAGGCGATGCGGGCGACATTCATGGTGGACTCCCAATGAAGTGGTGATTTTGGCCAGGCTTTGCTTTGCTCCAGCACAACAGGATTGCGCGGTACCATAGAGAGGACGTCATGGACGTGCAAGTACTGTGCCTCTGTTGTCATCCGACATGGTTAAACACAAACGGCGCAGCTTACTAGCCGCGCCGTTGAGAAATGGTGACTTTGAACAGGTGCTTATTTAGGAAAGCCTAAATCAATGTGCTGCTCAATAATGGTGCCTTTATTATCTTGCATTTCTACTTTGTTATCGTGAACGTCATAGGTTTTTTCGCCGGTTTTTGGTTTTACTTTGCGGCCATCAGCTTGAATTTCGACGATCACAAAGTCGTTAACCCGTTCACCTGGTTTGGCTGAACCCAGGTATTCTTTTTTACGCCATCTGGCTTGATCATCGACCGTGCGAATATCGATCCATTCACCGGTTTCATGATTACGTTTATAGCGCTCTTGATCTGGTTCGACCGAAAATTTCGCCATGCTAGAGGCAAAGTTAGTCCAGCCGTTGTCATCTAAGCCACGCAATACATTGCCAGCAGCATCTTTCGCATCCGACGGATGTGGCATCAAAATCATGAAATAATACGGTAAAATGAACAAGCCACTGACGACTACCGTCAATGCCATGACCAATACCCAGGCCCAGTGTGTTTTAGGTTCTTCGACTCGCGTACGAGCTGAACGCACGCTACGACGCGATGCGCTCGCAGCAGGCCCCTGTGATGATTCAATTTGTGAGGTACCAAATTCAACTGGACCAGTGGTGCCGCCAACAGCCGTTTCATCGACTGCAGTCATGACTGCGGTATTTGAATCGGTGAAGCTAAGGCCTGAAGTGGCTTTTGTTTGGTCAAAATTCATGTCTTTGGTGTTGCCATCATCGAAGCTCACCACTTCGAGATCATCACCAAAAGTAATGGATTCGGTTGCGCTGCCACTTGGATCATTTCGTTGTTGAATGATGGTTTCTGACGCATCATCAACAACTTTACCTAAATCAATCGATAATTCATCGCTGTCACCGGTCAGAACAATGGTACCATCTTCGTCGCGTAATTTTTCGACGTCGTCACGGTTGAGCATTAATTTTCCGGAAATCCGCTGAGCGCGAATGGAACCACCATTAATGTGACCATTTAAAGTTGCGTCGTCGCAACCCAACAGATCTTTTGCTTCCTTAGCATCAATCATGTCCGCCATGGCAGATCTCCAGCTGGGCATTTTGCCCCTAAAACAACCCTGGGAATGGGGTCGTGTGAGGCGCCGAGCCTAGGAAGGCAATGTGGAGGCAACAGCAGACCGCTCCATGTCGGACCACCTCCGGTTCATACACTGCAAATACTTGAGTCCGTGTATGGCTCCAACGGGAATACCTAGCGTAATTCACGATAAAAAGCCACAATTCGCAGGCCCATAAGCGAATTACACGAGTAACAGTCGCTCATGGTGCAAGATCGCCGACCCGCAACCACTCCATTTCAGCCGCTGCAAACCCCGCGCTCCTGCGTCCGCTATCATCTAATGGCGTTGGACCAGGTACTTCTCCAGGGAAGTGCCGAGACACGACTTGCTGAAAATGCTGAGCTGGCTCTACCCCCTGTTGAGCACACCACCACTGGTGCCAACGCGTGCCAATTTCCACGTGCGTAATCTCATCATGATAAATTATGGACAGGACATCATGAGCTGATTTATCCAGAACAGCTAAACGAGGTAATACATCCGCTGCAACATCTAAGCCACGCGCTTCTAAAAAACGTGGTATAGCAACAAGGTGATCTCCCAAATCAGAACAAGCAACAGTCGTATCCCATAAACGATAATGTACGGCATCTGTTCCAGGTGCCAAATGTCGCTTAGCTAATTCATCTTCCACTAATTGCGCATGTCGTGCTTCATCAAATGCAATTTGCATAAAATCTTTGTGAAAAGCGGCCGGCGCTCCTGAACCACGTAAACATGCCACAACTGCCAAATCAATTGCCGATAATTCGATATTATGTATTGCCAATAAAAAGCGATTACGCGTTGGCTCATGCGCAAGCGTACGATGTCGACGACGTGGGCCTTTACTTTCTTGCCATGTTGGTGGTCGCCCTGGACGCTTCGGCAATAAAGGCATGCCCCATTTTTCGCCATCTGCAGGCAAGGTAACTGCTAACAATTTGTCCTGTTTTTCTAGAGCCGTTGGTGCTGCAATTACTGCCATCCACGCTGCAACAGTAGCGGCGGTATTATCATTCTGTCCAATCTGTGTTTCCATATTAAATTAACGAACGGTCATGCCGCGTCGCTGTAATTCTTGACGCACTAAATAACGAATGCGCTCTAAATCAATTGCTTGCCCAGGACAGGCGGTAACTTTTCCTGGCACATCTTTATGTCCAATAATGCGACCAACAGATAATGTTGGCGTGTGATCAATTAATTGCGCACACAATTCGACTAAACGTGCTTCAATGAGTGGTGATAATTTTTCTTGATCATAATGACCAATCACACAAATACCGATACCATCTTGATTATATGGCTTTTGCTCGGGTTTTGGGCCGGCATGCGCACCATGTTGTTGCAAACGCCAGCGAAAAGTCCCTTCGATTCGACCTTGCGGCATATCAATGCCATTCCCAATGACAAAATGATAGCCAATACCATCCCAACCGCGTTGATTGAGATGTTCATTATCAATAATTTGTGCATTACCACGACGACTCGCACTGTGATGAATGACTATCCATCGCCATGGATGAATGGGCGTTGATTGTGGAGGCGCAATACTTTCCCACACTAATGGTTCTGCTTGTATCCCCATTGGTCGCGATACAGTCCATGTTAAAATACCAATTAATATTATAACGACAATTACAGCAATTATGCGCAAGCCAAATTCAGGTGGCGGTGCTTGTTCAGCTGGAATGGCCGCTAAGCGTAACGTTGTTCGACGGGCTGTGCCATCATCACCGGGTTCTATTTTTTCATCGGTTTGCTGAGCCACGTTATTTCTACTCATCTATCAATAAATATTGCCACATCACTGACGGGTAAAATATTACCATCAGCGAGTCGGCGACCGCGTAATGCTAATCGCCAATAAGGTCGCACTTGATACGATAATGTTTTGGCATGCTCCATTAAACGACGGTGCGTATGTGCTAAATCACGAATGGCACCTGTATGCGGCAATGACAATGCATAAAGACCACGATAATCTTCGACACTTAATCCAGGGAGGGAGATCGGTTGACCAGTGACAGCGATTCCAACTTGGCATTCCCAAGCGGATGATGGCGTATCGTCAGGTGGTATGCTAAATAAAATCGTTGCCGGACCAAACGGCACCAGCGCAGATCCAGTTAATTGTTTGCGTACCTTTTGCACGAGACCGAGTGCATCTACCGGGTATCCGCGGCTGGCCTGCGAAACTATGCGCACGTTACCTTCTCGCTTCAATAATGGCTCAACCACGTGTCATCCTCATATGAGCGGCCCACTACATAGCACGAAAACAGAAGGCAAGGGTGTGATGCATTTTTGCTGACTGCGGACAAATTGCTATACTACTAA
>JAHEDF010000384.1 GCA_024641365.1 Planctomycetota bacterium
GAGCGAAGTGAGCGTTTTCGACCTGCGATTTTTTCCCGTACCAATTATAAATAGTTTGTAAGAATGGATATTCAGAAGTCGGGTTATGTGCTGTCCAATCTTTCCCATCACTGATTAATAATTGTGGGCGTGGTGCTGCTAATGCGGCAATTCCTGCATTGGTTATAAAATGGTCTGGGCCATGGTGCAGTGGTAGTCCACTTTCGCACGGACAGCCACCAAAAAAATAGGATGAAACCATAACGACTGGAACTGAAACGGTTATGCGATCATCAAGCGCACTGAGTAAAAAGGTTTGCGTGCCACCACCGGACTCTCCCGTGGCTCCTATGCGCGTAGCGTCGACGTTATTTAATGAACATAATAAATCGATCGCACGTATCGCACCCCAAATATGTAAAGTTATATTCTGCGAATTTTTATGAGCTTGTGCATGCTCGATACGGGCCATCGATTCACCAAAACCAACCATGTCGATTGCTAAAACAATGGCGCCCATGCGCGCTAAAATGCCAGCGCGATATTGCACATTACTAGACATACGCCCATTTTCGTATTTGGTGTGACCATGCATGGTCAGTATTAACGGATATGGACCATGACCGGTAGTGGGCCAATACAAATTGCCGGTGACATAATATCCAGGCACAGCTTCGAAGGCGACATTATCAATGGCATAACCATCAGCATAATGGCGTTGACCAACGATGGGATTAAGCGGTGTTTTTTTAGGATATGGATTTAAACCCGTCGCTTCACGCATGCGATTTTTTAAATGTGCGGCTTCAATTTCCCATTCGGAACGATTATGGACATGATGTAATACATGATCTAAGGCTTGCTGTCCTTGCGCTGGAGTAAGCCAATTTCCTTTCGCGCCAGTATTTGGTGGTTTAAGATCCGGAACGGGCGGTAGCCAAGATGGTACGGGTACGTCACCAGCTACGCAGTGGGTAACAAACAGTATGAGAATAAGAGTGCGTAAGATCATGGACTAATTGTACGTAATGCGACGCGTAATGTTTCTAATTTTTCCAGATCGATATCGTCAGTAAATTCAGTTACCGCGCCTTGGGCATCAAGCGCACCGTAGGATATTTTACCGCCGATGATGGATGTGAGGAGTGCAGCAAGTGGGCGACGTTGTGGATCGCTAATAATTTTATTCTTGGTCGCATAGTTGTGCAGTAAGGAGACATCTTGTTCGCCACGACGATATGCTTTTAGACGCAAAGAAGCACAGGCTCCGGTGATGCCAAATGGTTTACCGCTATAAAACACACAGGTATCAGCTGGTTGTGTCCAATTATTTTCATTGCCGAGCGTCAGCCACGGAACAAAGCCATCGACGCCGCGCGTGTATAAATCGAGTGCCTGATGCGCAATACCAACCGCACTGCGCGATGATGACGGGGCGCCACCGTAGGTCCAAATGGTTTGTTGATAACGATTATGCCAGTCATGTAACCACGGTGCAAATTCACTAAAGCCACCACTGACATTCACATCAACAACGCGATCTAAGAGATCGCGTCCCCACTGTGGGCGCGACACATCGACACGGTGGACGATGGTGCGATCAGTACCTTGGGCTTCACGTATAAGACGACCAAAAAAAGCCAGAGCTAAAAAATCATCTATATGTTGTGGTTCATCTAACAGCCAAAAACTGGTGCCCCGTCCATGTTTCTTTTTCTTGTCATCATATTGCTTATAAAAATATTTATCATTGAGATATACTTGGAATTTTGTTTGCCATTTTTTATCTTTAAAATGTTTTATGGCATCACGCATGACGCTGACCCATTGTTGTTTGTAGAGCGCATTAAACCCTTCTTCAATTGGTCCAGCGGCATGCCAATGCTCTTCCCATTTTAGATCATTCCATTTATATCCAGCGGCCATTGGCGTTGGATATGATTCCATAAAGGGCAAATAAAAATGATCGATAGGAATGCCGGCACGCGGTGTGTCGGCAAATGCGCTGCCATCAAACAAGGGACCAAAGCGTGCATCCCAGGCTGACCAATCGCTGACGCGCATTTTGTCACCTGTTCCAGTTAATGGCCACGCAACCTCATGCTGAAAATCAGCCGCGTGACTGTATCCAAGAATTGCTAGCGTAGTGCGGTGTTCATGGGCAACGCGGTAAAAATCTCGCTCAGCACTTATGAATTCGGGGCTACCAGCCTTACCAAATCCAGCCCCTGGGGAGCTATACGCATTCATCGACCACGTGAAAATGGTGGTCTTAGGAATCGTTGCAGGTCCTACCGTCAGCTCCACGGCTAAGGGAGGCAATGCACCAGCATTATTGGTAATAAGTAACTGTCCATTATATGTACCAGGCGGATAATTTTCTGGAATATACCATTCGACATAGACGGCTTGATGCGTTTGTCCTGGGACGGCATTGCGCTCATCTGGAATAGTGAAGGACGACGTTGCCGTTAAAGGAACAAGCGGATCAGCATACCAAGCAAGATCATGATCGTTCTTTTTTTGATACCAGGCTCGTGATAGGCGGACTGCGTTTGCTGAAATGGTCGTATTATTGGGACCGGTAAAATCAGAACTAGTAATTGACCAAGTTGTTGCTGGCTGTGTTGCCTGACAAACGCATTGTATAGCTACCCACTCACCGCGAGCAGCTGATAAAGTAATAGTTTTATTTTTCCCACTCCACACGGGATTTGCTTGTGACCAGAGACCATTTTTTTTATCAAGATATTTTGCGCCTGGTTCTTCTAAAATGGTACCGGTAATTGGATTAACTTGTGCTAAATCCGGTATCACAAAAACGCCACCAGCGGCATTGTGTGGAGGTGACCCCGCTTCACGCACGGGTAATTTTTCTAAGGTGAGCGCATCAGGAAATTTTAATGCAGCGGATGAAGAGTTGTTACCGGTGCCTTGTGCGTGAATTACGCCACCGCGACCAATTACCTCAACTTGTGCTGCTATTTTAGTATCCGGTGGTAATTCGGTAAGTAGCGCCTGTACGATTGAACCAGCAGGCGCTACCGTTGGAAGTTGCCACCGTGGCACGGTAATTATTTTACCATCTATTGTTAATACGATACGATATCCGAGGACGTTTATGTGCTCGTCAACTGCTGACGGCCATTGAACACGTAATGCTCCGTGCGTTGTAGTTGCTCCAGCTGGCCACGGTTCAACGGTAACCGCTAGTTGCTTTGCTTGTTGTGTCAGAGCGGGTTTTATGAGGGCGGTTATATATGGTTTCGCATTCCCTTGTTCGCGAGAAAAAAAATAATTATTAGAACTATTTGATTGTGGGTTTATAACTTTGCTGACGTTCATGGTTTGCCCATTATCGTCACTTAATGCCAGTCCATAAGATAATTCAGCAGCGCAGGCTTCTAATAAACGCCCGTCAAATGGAACATGATACCATTGAGCGTTATCATGAGCAACTTTTCCTTGTGTCCAAATGGTGCCGCCGCGTGCAAAAACCGCATCAAGAAAACAGGATTGCGTACCCGCCCATGGTTGTTCTCCTGCATGGAGATACGTTGATTCGCCGTTTTGAGCGGGCTTATATTGCGAGGTCCCTTCCATCCATGGTGTGGCAACCGTTGATAATCCAATGCGAGCAACCATAGCATTGGCGGCAGTTGCTTTCATATGCAGCGTGGCGTTTTCAATAATGTGATGACGCAACGGGGTCACATCATAATTAATAAGTACTAAATTTTCTAATCCTTTTAGCTTTAATCGGGGCGAGGCACCAGCATTGAGGTTACGCTCATTTGTTTTGCCGTGAAAATAGGTGCTGATGCTAGTATCGGCAGTTATCGGAATAGTAATATCGCCCGCACGTAAAAAAAGTATTGATAGGCAAGTAATTAATAGAATCTGAAAATAAGGAAGCATTTTAAGTTTACAGAGGTCGTTCATAGTGCTTTCCTAATGCATGCTCGGACACCAATGGGTAGCGGGCGTCACGAGTCATTCGTGTAGTTGTTAATGAACGAATAGGTGTGCCTATTGTGATATGCGACTAGTGAAGAGGGGCTCATAATGGCTATGAAAGTGAATTGATGCCCATTTATAAGTGGTTTTCATCACTTATTTGGACCGCAGACCAAAGAGATAATCAGTCAGTTTTATCAGCTTGTTGGCAATCAGCGATAGCTATAAGAGTCGGTATATCCTATCTCGTAGATAAACACAGGAATTTACATTATGCGTCGGTACGTTTCTTTCAGCATCGTTTTGGTATTATCTTTAATAGTACTGGGTGCCAACTACAGTAATGCCGTAGACCTAACTCCAATCGAACGTCGTCTACCGCCGCCAGGAAAAGAATTACCGCCGCCAGACCAACAACGCTTACAAGGTGGGGTTAAAGAATTACAGGCACTCATTAAAATGCATATCGCCGATAAGGCGCTTGTTCCTGATGTCGAAGTATTTGTAAAAGGAC
>JAHEDF010000385.1 GCA_024641365.1 Planctomycetota bacterium
CCCTCTTTTCCAGTTGCCACTCGAATTTTCAAAAGCCCATCGGCCTCCGTTTCCAATTGAATCGTACGGCGTGGCAATCCATACGACTCCAATTGTTTGGCATAAAAATCTTGTGCGTAACGAAGAACTCTGGTTAAGCGTTCACGGTATTGAGGCGCTGGCTCACGATCATTTGGTGTCCAATAGATTACTCTCATATAACGAACTTCGCGTTCGGGCTGCTGATTCTCCCAAGCTTCAATAAGTGAAAGGGCCCGTTTAACATTAATATCATCAGGTACTAAGGAACTATTCGGTGTTGTATCAGATGCATAAAGACCTGTAACAATCAATAAACATACCATCTGTTTTAGAAGCACGCGCATTATATGCATATCTCCATAAATTACCCAAATTTGGGGCAAGAACGCAAAATGATACATACGGCGCTGTTTTTAGTTGTGACCATCCCGCCTTGTAGGATGGTCAAATCGTCTCATTTTTTAAGTACGAATCCACTATGATTGGCTATGAATTTCCCAAAAAGGAAATACGCCCCGGGAAACAGGATGATAATTAATTAAACAGAATTCAATATTCGCTCTTGTAGAATTTGTATTTTATTACATGTCAGAGATCTGACCTTTAAGGCCGCAAAATGTTTAAACGGACTCAATGGGAAGGATTGCCCGCATTATTAATCTTAATTTTTTGCCCCACAAACAAACTTAATAAAATTGAGGCGGTAAAGAAATAAATGCCCAATTCCAAATCAACGCGACTTCCGCCAGGAAGTCCTTTGACTGCAATAACCAGAACAGCTAACACAAAAACATCCAGCATTGAATATTTTCCTAGTTTAATTGCGATAGTTAATGCGTGATGAGACGCTAAGTCTTTTTGCAAGGTGAAATATACAAAGGTTGTCAATTTCCAAATAGGGAAGGCTACGGAGAATAATAATAAGGCCACTCCGACTACCGGACTATTATGCGCAATCATCGCCCAAATACCGCCCAAAATAGAGAACGATGTCGGTTCAAATTCTTTTGGGGCAAACATTTTAATAAATGCGGTATATTCCCCTGCTTGCGGGTATACTGTTATACAAGGCAGCAATATACCGGCGATAAGCAACACTAAGCTGCCAAGTGATATATTTCTAATGTCGGCCTTTTTCATTCACCACTCATTAACAATTCAATTTTCTCATTAGTGGAGAGACTATTGTCTACAACAATGATTAAAGCATTAACGACCTGATGACCAGAGTCACTTTGGTAAGTAAATATATTTTTCCCTACGCTCAGCTTTGACATCGATATAGAGAGAGAAGCCACCTCATCATCTCCAATAACATCTTTATCTACCACGCGAAATATCAATTCATCTGATAGCTCATTTGCGCTATTGCGCTTTATGATCGGCAAATTAACCGCCTGATCGACTGATATACTTCCTTTCATAATAGCTTGCTTTAAATCAAATCCAATGGGTATCCAATGAGCGATGAGCACATCGTCTTTTACATCGCTGGTATAAATAACATTTTTCATCCAGGTCAATGTGTAATAAACATCAGGCGCACTACCCTTAATATCCCATTGAACACCTGGACTTTTTTCTGGTGCAACCTCAACACGGCGCATATAAATCATATATTCTTTGCCATCTATTAAATTACCCGTTCCGACTAAACCATCTTTTGGTGGAACTGTCGTTTTACCGTTTGGTTTGTTTATATAATAAACCGACAACCCAATAACCGCTGCCGCAATGCATATACCCAATATAATACGGGATAAGAAAGATGAACCGCCTTCAGTTTCTGCTATTTTATCTGAATGAGCAGGCTCTGTTTTCGTTAACGGCGGTGGTGCTGTAGCTGGTTTATTTTCGGTCTGGTTGTCTCCACTTTGTTGGTCGATTTGACTCTCTGACTGCACTTTATGCTGGTCATCGCCTGACTCGGCCTGATCGTTTTCCTGATCCGTATTTGTCATCGTATTTTCCCAGCATCTTTACATTCGTGCTTATAAAAGATCGCTTTCAGACTACGCCTTGCCATTTAAAGGCAAGACGTCGAACCACACGATGACTTACTCGTTCAGATATATGACGGTATATAGGCCTTAAAGGAGATTTTGGCTATGATCATTATTGATCTTAGCCAACAAGCATTACCTAGACCTGATATACTTATTAGCGCAGCCATTAGTAATCGAATTCATTATTTTACTAAATATTGTGGATTTTCCTTAGCGATTTCATTTTCCCAGGCAGCAAGCTTTTCGCGCATATCGGTAATGACATCTTGCTGTTTAAAAAATAAATTATTTTTTTCGCCTATATCAACAGACAAATCAAACAACATTTCTATGCCGCAATCTTTGATGTATTTCCATTTGCCGGAGCGAACTGCCTTTTGTCGTCGACCTGTGGTTGGATTATCGCAGCGCCAAAATAATGCACGGTCTTGCAGTGGCGCTTGTGTATTTTGTAAAAGTGGCATTAAATTAATGCCATCAAATGGCGTGTCAGCAGCTGCTTGGGTTTGAGCAAGCGCGGTAAATGTGGCACTTAAATCCATCGTTATAGCTACTTGATCCGTAATTGTGCCTGCAGCAACTTTTCCTGGCCAACGCATCAAACAAGGAACACGTATCCCTCCTTCCCATAATGTAGTTTTCGAATGAAATAAAGGTGAGTTATCTGAATATTTAGTGCCACCATTATCACTACTTAATACCACTAAAGTATTATCAGCAATCCCGAGATCCTCTAATCGCTTTAGAATCATGCCAACGCCATCATCAATGCGTTCTACCATAGCTACATAATCTGCGCGATTCCCTTCGTTAATATTCTCTTTGGTAACATGTGGTAATGGACGATTTGGTGGCTGATAAGGAGCATGAACAGCTAAGTGAGGAATATAAAGAAAAAATGGCCTCTTTGCATTCCGCTCAATGAATTCGCATGATTTTTTGTTTATGAGATCGGTTATATAACCTTCTGCTTTTATTGGTTTTAAACCATCGCGCAGGGCATAAGTGCCATCATAATAGGAGTAAGTATAATAATCTGCATGACCAAGTAATTCACCAAAGTATTCATTAAACCCGTGATGGAGTGGATTAAATTCATCTTTATAACCAAGATGCCATTTACCAAATACACCAGTCACATAGCCAGCTTTTTGTAATAATTTAGGAAATGTCTGTACGGTATTCGGCAATCCCACGCCATGAATATCTTCGACTCGCACCCATTGATCATTTTCACGGCGAAAATTCGACCCAGCATAACCCATCGCCCATTCCATACCAAAGCGTTGTTGCCAACGACCGGTAATAAATCCGCAACGAGTTGGAGAACAAACTGGTGCGTTGGCGTAAAAATTGGTAAATTTTAACCCTTCCTTAGCTAATCGACTCATATGTGGAGTACGGATATCTTTAGCGCCATATGGTTCAGAATCAGCATAACCGAAGTCATCTATCAGAATAAAAATAATATTGGGGCGCGACTCAGCCCCCGTTAAAGTCGTAAATAAACATGCCAGTAACATACATGTCAGCGTTATCATTTTATTCATAGTAATATCCCTGTGTGCAAAGTAGTTTTATTCATGCTGTGGCCATCGCTGGCTAATGTGCAGTAAGAATGCGACGGAATGTAGAGAATTCTTACTTATAGCAATACTAATAAATAACTAAACACTGCTAATTTAGCACTTTAAAACTGTATTCGTGGCTGTAAATCACCTATGAAACTACTCACGCCCTATTGTCTGTATACCAATCAGTCATTACGAATGTTGTTCGCGACATGACGCTTCATCGTAAACTGTGATATGAATTTTATATATATAACATGATGTGCGATTTTGTTTATAAATGCATTAATTCTCACCAATACAAAGAATCTCATGCATGGTATGCTGAAATAAATTGCCGGCAGCATAGCTAAATGGCGCCAGCGTCCAACACGAACCTGCAGGACCTAAATCATTGATCGCAAGGATGGCTTGTTCGTTAAAAATTGTCGCCTTAGCATCAATAACATACACCGTCCCCAACATGGTCGAAAAATAAATACGATCATTTACGATTATAGGCGTTGCTGCCGACACATGACCAAATCCATTCCCCTTTATACGTTTGTCACCAATAATCTCAAAACCTGAACCCGTTTTTGACGTGCCCTCAAAAGTAGTATAGTGTGGTTCTTTTTTACCCTGTTCGTTATAGGCGATTTGTAATGGCACTTGTACATATTCACTTTTACCAGTTTCGATATGGACACGCCCTACAATGCCTGGCGCGTAATACATAAAATAGACATAAGGGCCAAAAGGTATGGCAGTACGTTCAGTCGCTACTTTAGGGGCCTTGGGTAGCGAATCACTATCTATATACTTATTATCTTTCTCATCGTAGGCCCGATATGTTTTAAATTCGCCGTACA
>JAHEDF010000386.1 GCA_024641365.1 Planctomycetota bacterium
ATCTTAAAACGTTACCGAGATACGGTGGTAATTATTCGGCTCAATGGCAAGCATCTAATATGTGTGGTTCGATCCAATATATTCAGCGTTTACGTAATGAACCGGATAATTGGTAATAAACTGTACGTATAATATCGCCGTGATTAACCGCGTCTGTCTTCTGGAATTGTAATTTCTAATTGCTCCAAAACCGTAGTGGCGTAGCTTCCTGCCGGCAAAGACATATCTAACCACGTAACATCACCATCTGAACGTAATTTTGGTGGTGTACGAAATGCTATTAACAATGGGCGTCGTTCACCTGGACTCGCAAATACGCCATCTGTTGCAAACCATGACCACGGTATTTGTATTGACTCAGACCATGTACGCTCTTCTTCATCAATAATTTCAGCGGGTCGTAATTTTTGCGTTCCAGGCATGGGCCCAGTTGTAAAAGCGTCAAATGCGCCGAGTTTAGCTCGTTCATTGGTCGTAAGCAGATCGTCTTGCGTTAATAAAAATGGTGCGCCAAAAGCCGTGCAACCAATATCACCGACGCGAAATGTATGTAATATGTTGCGCTCGCGTCGTGCATCTAAAACAGCATTAAAAATTGCACTTTGTGCAGCAGAGGCAATAAATTTACGAAACGGATCACCACCAGCGATGAGGGCTTTTTCGGGCGCTACTTGTCGTCGCAAAGCACCAAGTATTTGTCCATCTGGTCCATGACGAAATCCCTCTGGCAAAGCATTGCCCCATTGCCATTGACAATGCGGATCAATTATTCGTGCAATTGCCTCTTCATAGTGGCCATTTCCCCACGCTCGTGCCACAGCTAAATTTGAACCATTAATGCCAAACCGTTGTTGTCCAAATTGATTTAAAATACCATGATGAGCAAGTGTTGTTAATGATTTACTGAGATTAGCTGGAGCATGTGCGATGCCTAACGAAAATGAATTTCCAGCTAAATGGCCCAGGCGTAATTTATTTCCATGCCGCGTAACATTATGAATATGAATCCGACCAAATTTTAGATGTTTCTCTAGCGAAGGCAGGTCATCTTCTTTTCCAAAATGCACACTGAACCATTGTCGGGTAATAGCATGACGATCTTTTCGTCCTGCGTAACCGACATCGCGAATTTTCTTGCCACATGCGGCCGCTAATGCCTGTGCTACTTGATCCGTAGTGGCATCTTCTTTTTCTATTAAAACAAAAAGATGTTCTCCATTACCACTTAATTCATAAGCGGGCTCTTCTGTCACAATAAAATGCGCAGAACCCGGAATAAGCGTAGGCGTATTACTGGTGTCGTCGTTCATTGACGAGCTTGATCTGCATCACGTTGTGCATCAGTCGTACAGAGCGCGCGATACGTCGCGAGTATTTTTTTTGCCCATGGGCCAACGCGACCGTTGGCAATCAGGCGATTATCAATTTTTACGATGGGCATGACTTCACGAACAGCGCTGGAAATCCACACTTCATCAGCGGTATACAGTGAATCGCGGGTTAAATTACATTCATACCATTCTAAACCAGCGGCTTCTGCAATTGGGCGAATTCCTGATTTTGTAATGCCAGGCAAACAATCAGCGACCGGCGTCATTAAACGAGTACCTTGCACGACCAAGACATTACTCGTGACACCTTCGGTGACATAGCCTTCCGGGCTAACGTAAAAGGCTTCGTGTGCTCCGACTGCTTCAGCTTGTGCCATGCCTGTTTTACCAACTAAATAATTTGTTGTTTTTAAGGTTGGTAAATGACGAGTAGCCTCAAAGGTGATCGCCGAGACACCATTTTTATAACACGACTCAGCAGGGGGATGCACGTCACGCGCTATAATTACCCAGGTCGGATGCGATGCGCCAAAAACGCCTTCGGTATGTGATCCTGGAGTAACAACAAAATTAACCCGCAAGTCGTGGTGGCCACTCTTTGTTAAAATATCAGCAATAATTTTTCTCACTTCTGCATTGGTAAAAAATGGCACGACACCAAATGAGCAGGCCGATTCCCATAAACGTTTCATATGGGCATCAAGGGCATGCGGATGCCCACCATAGGTCCGAAGCGTTTCAAAAGCGCCAACGCCGCGTAAAAAACCCAGGTCTAATACGCTGATGGTTGCTTCTTCAGCAGGAATGAGACGGCCATTAACCGCAAAGTAATCATTGGGCATGTTTTATCTCAACCAGCGACATTGCCATACAGCGTCAATTGGGTGGAGCGTTCAATGCGAATATTGACGAGGTCTCCAATAAGATGATCACGTGATTGACCGTTTTCATCACGGCGTGGGAAAACAATATTTAAGTTGCCGATTGATCGTCCGTTTAACATCTCGTCATTATTTTTACTGACGCCTTCAACTAAGACTTCACGGACAGCACCATGCAGACGATCATATGCTTCTTTTTGATGTTGTAATTGTAAGGCGAGCAATTCATTACAGCGAGCCAATTTTACTGGTTCAGGAATATCATCAATTAAATGCGATGCGGGAGTTCCAGGACGCGGTGAATACATAAAGACATAGGAGCCAGCAAAGCGCACTTCATTCATTATAGAAACGGTTGCTTGAAAATCCTCATCCGTTTCGCGTGGAAAACCGACAATAAAATCCGATTGTAATTCAACATCGGGCATGCGCTGGCGAGCGCGCTCGACAAAACGCAAATAATCATCGCGCGTGTAACGCCGGCCCATTAAACGCAAAATACGATCAGAGCCACATTGTACTGGTACATGTAAATGTTTGGCGACGCGAGGAAGCTCAGCCATGGTATCCAATAATTCATCGGTAATATCTTTTGGATGACTAGTAATAAATCGTAGACGTTTTAAACCATCAATATTATGCAGGCGACGTAACAGCGATGCTAATGTGGTGCCATCACCTAAGGTTTTACCATACGCATCAACCGTTTGTCCAACTAAGGTAATTTGTTTAAATCCATCCGCGACTAATTTACGCGCTTCTGCTTCGACTAATTCAGGACGACGACTTTTTTCTTTGCCACGCGTGGTTGGCACAATGCAATACGTGCAATTATAATTGCAGCCACGCATAATCGAAATAAACGCATTAATGCCTTCAGCGCGTTGTGCTGACCAAATGGTATCCTCAAAATCTCCAAAATTAGTCGCCGCTAAACGGCCAGATTCATCTAAGCGTTCTAATAAATCTGGCATGTGCACAAATTGATCAGTGCCTACGACCAAATCGACATGGGGATTTGCGGTTAGCAGCGATTCTTTTTCGCGTTGCGCCATACAACCCATAATACCAATGCGCATCGAGGGGCGTTTGCGCTTCATGGTTTTCAGCATACCTAAACGACCACGAATTTTTGCTTCTGCATTATCACGAACGGAACACGTATTGTAGAGCACTAATCCAGCCTGCTCTAATGAATCGACCTGACTCCAACCGGATTCCTGTAACCGCGCTAAAACAATTTCGGTGTCATTGACGTTTTGCTGACAGCCAAAAGTTTCGATATAGACCGTTTTGGCTGCCGTTGTGCTGATGACGGGTTCTTCGGCTGCTACAGGTTCGTGCATGGGCGGGGACTGTAGCTGTCGCGCTCAATCCGCAACGCATGGTCTGATTTTTGCAGTGTGGTCGTGGAGGGGTGCGATTCTTTGCGCTCTCCAACGCAAAGCCTTGATGGTACGAGTCCTTGCCGCAGCGATTGCCATCGGATATTGCTAGCGTTCACGGTTCGTGGCTTACAGGGTCTCTTCCATATGTCTCAAGCGCTTCGTATTCTTCACGCCGCCAGCGAAATGGTTCCGCTGGTCAAAACTGGTGGTTTAGCCGATGTCATAGGTGCGCTGCCGGCCGCATTGCGTTCTATTGGTCATGATGCGCGTGTAGTGATTCCTGGTTACCGCAAAGCAATTGCCATTGCCGAGAAAATGGGGCTGACCTGGGGCGAGCATAGCATGGTGATAGAAGCGGGTGGCGTCGATCACCGTTTAGGCGTCGGCACGGTTATTATTGATGACGTGCCAGTATACGTATTAGGCTGTAATGAACTCTTTGATCGCGATGGTATTTATGGGCCAAGTCCGAATAACGATTATGAAGACAATGCACGGCGCTTTGCTGTATTTAGCAAAGGGGTCTTAGCGCTACCCGGCTATTTAGGTTGGACTCCGCATGTGGTACATGCGCATGATTGGCAAGTGGGTTTAGTACCGCCGTTATTAGAGCGTGGATTTAATCACACATTGCCTGCAACTCGATCAGTTTTCACCATACATAATATTGCTTACCAAGGCGCATTCTGGCATTTCGACATGCAATTAACCGGATTGGATTGGTCATTATTTAATCCACTCCATCTGGAGCATTATGGTCGGTTAAATTTATTAAAGGCCGGAATCGTTTTTGCTGATCGGGTAACGACGGTCAGTAAACGTTATGCGGAAGAAATTCAGCAAAG
>JAHEDF010000387.1 GCA_024641365.1 Planctomycetota bacterium
ACATTTTTACCGGCCCTGACTCCAAGCCGCGTAAAAAATCAATGCACCATCCTTGATAGTCGCCGTCAACTTTTTCAACACCACAACGAAAATAATTCGACTGACGTTGGTCACCGATAAACATCTGACCGGTAAATGGGCCAAATTTTCCCGCTGTCGTATCCCATACTGGACTTCCTGGTGAATTGGCAATTACTTCACGTGGAAACCAGACTGCTGGCAAAGTGCGTATTTTAGCAAAATCTGATGCCGTTAAAGACGATACCTTTTCTTTTGTAAAATCTGGACGTGCAGGCAATGACGCCGGATGTCCATAAAAATTTCCTTCACGCACATAATATAAACAACAATCACCAACCCAGTCACCTTGATTGTCAGTTATAAATAATTCATCATTCGGACTCATACCAATGCCGCAGGGCGAACGGAAACCACAGGCAAGTGGCTGAAAATGACCTTGCCGGTCAGAGCGATACACCCATCCACGCCACGGGGCATTATAACTCATATTGCCACCGCCTTGCCCAGGTTTTTTGCCATCTGGCACTATGAAACCATCTCGTGATGCGAGATTGAGCGAAGCATATTTACGACCAAGTGAATCAACCACCGGACCAAAATGGTATTCATGATATTCACCCGAAATACCAAATTCATTTGTCACGCATTCATAACGATCACAGATGCCATCTTTATTTAAATCTACGAGTCTGGTTAGCTCTGGTTTTTGTGCCACGTAATAAGCATCTTCCTTTACATCATAATAAATTCCATTTGGCTCCATAATATTTTCGGCAAATTTTGTCCACATATTATTTCGGTATTCCCAGACTTCCCCCTCCCAGGTCGCAATAGCTAGCGTCCCGTCTGGTTTATGACAGAGGCCTAAAACTGTGACTGCGCCTTTGGGCAATTCGACAGTTTTTACGCCATAGCCAGCTGGAATATGTGCCTTTTGTGGACTCAGTAACTCAAGTCCTGGAGCTTGTGAAATCAACACAAACCCAAGGCTCAATCCTAATAATGGCTGTAAAATATTCATGGCTTAGTACTACCTAAAGATGGTGCCGAAATGCTAAACGATTTATCGCCGTCAGGTGCAATAATGACTGACGTAGCCTGACCCGACATGAGCGAAGCGAGTACAACATGATCCCCTTTAATTTCATAATATAAGAACTGTGTCTGAGGACCATCAAAGACAGCACGCGCTGCATGATTAATAATTTGACCGCGAATTTCCGAGGGCTTGGTACTTCTGTCAGGTAATGATGGTGTTTGATCTATTTCCGCAGAATGCCACGCCTGTAAAACAGTCCCCTTTTCAAGGTCATAGGCTATAATCACTGAATTAGGCAATAAAAATAACAGCGTCCGTGGCGGTAAACCATCTATCCATTTTCGTACAACTTTAGCAACCTGACCTGATCGAACTATTTTGGGAATACTGCCTTCTAAGCTACGACCTGCTAATGGTATTGTTATTTGTTGTTTTTTAACATTTCGCAATTCGCCTGTAAAGCGATAGCTGTGTGCCGTTTTTTCTTCATGTAAAATTTCCACGGTATACACGCCAGGATTAAGTTCCATAGTAAGATTAATATGTGTTTTCTTGTTCGTTCCTTCATCTGAATAATGTACTTCTTTTCCGTCTACATAAATTGATGTTCGTCCAATTGGGCGAATCTCAAATTCGTATGATCCACCATCTTTTATGTACAACTTGGACACGCCGCGCATAACACCATCTGCGGACCTAGGCATGTAATACCAATTTTCAGGCAGGGGTGTTTGTGATTCTGATTCCACTGAATTAAACAATTCAGGCGTAAAACGCTTACCTTTAAAAGAAGATCTGGAATAAATAGACCGAACCACTTCACGTAAACCGATCTGTTCTGAAATTATAAAATCTCGCAAAGCAATACGATCGCTTTCTGGAAATACGGCCTCAAAACCAATCATTTCAGAACCGGGAACTCCTTTGTTGATCACAGCCAGTATGGCCTCAGGTGATGAACCGTGACGCCAATAATTATCTTTTAGCGATGGACCAATACCGCCATCTAGTTGCGGTCCGTGACAATTAAAACAAATCTGCGAATAGAGCGTGCGCCCTCGCTCCAAATCAGCTGCAAAGAGCTCCGAACATAATACCATAATCACAAGGACGAACCCACAACTTATACGCATTAAGAACCCCTTAGATGATGTCTTAGCCATCTTTTCTCCAGGAACGTGCAGGTCAACTACTGCACGTTCATCTGGTGAAGATGATAACTATGTGATTGCCTTTACTCATACCAATAAAGTGCATTTGGTTACTCATATTCTACATGAGGTTATATTTGCTAAGCCGAGAAGCCTAGAAGGCGTTGATAATAACCTGATATTGGTGGTATAATTATAATTTCGATTTGGTTTCAATGCCAAATCAGTGTCTGAAAATGATGCTAAGACGCTCAATTATACCCGTCTGTTCCCCTAAAAACACCGATCTGTTACTAGGACGATACTTTCGTGATATCCCAAATTTAATTATCTAGGGCAGTCTATAAAACAGGACTTATTTATGATCGCCATTATGGTTTACAACACATTGTCTTACATCTTGATCCTTTTTATAAAATTAAAAAAGACATGTGCTTTAATGCACATGTCTTTTTTAACCACTTCAAATATTAGCAAAATATCTAATCAGTAATTTTAATCCAAAGTCCCCCTCACAACCAAAACAGCTTCTTGGCGTGAATTCAATACTGAACGCAGTTCTTGACGGGCATTTTTAAGAACTGATTGGAAATCGCTTTCGGCTTTACGTTTGCTCGTCATTGCGGCCTCCAATTCAGTTGCATTCGCTTGACTATCGCTTGATAATGTATGTAACTTATTCGCTGCTTTTTGCAGCTCGGCAATACTTGGTTCAATTTCACCGGTTGCCGAATTAGACAAACCTTGTGCGAGAGAAAGAATGTCATGCATTCCATTATTGTTGTTTTTTGAACCGTGCTGTTTTTTATTAAAATCGACCATTTGATATTGCGATAATAAATTATTGACACGGTCGATGAGTGGTTGAATTGCTGCAAATTCTTCTGCTGTTGTACCCAATTCGCCACTTAATTTAGCATCATTTTTTAACTTTTGCTTTGCCATATGCTCTTGAATACGCGGCATTTGATCTCGCAGAGCTTTTTCTGCTAAGGATTGTAATTTAGCTTTCCCTTCTGCCGATTGAAAATCCATATTTAACAATTCAGTCGCTTTTTTAGCCGTCTCGTCGTTATTGCCACTTGATCCATCAACTACAACCCCATCTGTAACCAATTCAACATGAACTCCGCCATTCTCAGCAATTCCACCAATAATTGGAATATTTCCACCACTAACTGTAACCTCGCCATTTTCATCGGTTACGGTGGTCACTGAGACAACTTCAATAACAACTGGATCTGTGCTATCAATGGGTGCATCTTCAGCCCATGAAGTACCAGATGTGATCATCGTGGCGAGTGCGAGTGAGAGAAGAGATAAACGCATCAAAGGCTCCTTAATTGAATGTTTTGTGTGTTTTATTGTGTAACGACCTCTTTAACGATCGCTTGGTCATATCCTTTCCAGACATTTCGTCAGCATGATGTCAGGTTTATTATAATGATGATGCGAAATGATTCACGCGCTATTACAACTGTCCTTATGATAAAAATAATTATGAACTCATCTCCAAAATACTGACGACGATAAACTCAGTCTCGGCAAGCCCTACCCTCGTTCACAAAACCTCGAAAAAGCATTGCAATTACTTCGGTTTATTTTGCCTAGTCGGATGCGCCTGATCCGCTTCGTTGCTCTCGTCAGTATTTTTTTGGGGATGAATTCTTTATCACAGTCATCATGATTTTTAGTGATATTCTGATTTTACAGCACGCCATCCTCTATTTCCACAACTGCTCAAACGTATTTTTTCTAGTTCACCGATGCATACAAAAATTCATTGCAAGAATTTCTGACTCTCAGCGGATTACGATTGTTCATACATAGGAATTCATGCTGCATGCCTCTCCGCATTTAACTCATTAAGAGAACTAATGAATTTCACTTCCTTACACACATTGGAATAAATGGAAATCTGCAAAATAAGCTCACAATGTTTTTTAAAGAAAAACTGTAACAGCACTTCAGCGAAAACCAAAGGTTGGAAATGATTAGGAGCTCGTTGTCCAATAAAAAACCGAAGCGTTTTTTCGCTTCGGTTTTTTATTGGGCAGGCGCTGAATAACTTGCGCCTTAAATATTTTATTTAAGAGGATGTTCCTTTAATAACTCGTCTGGCACATAAAACGTCGTTTGTTTACTCGTATCTGCGCGTACTTTCTTCACTGCTTCAGGAGAGATAGCCGATGCCTTGTTACCCCATGTATTACGAACAAAGGGGTAACAAG